>NZ_ALNO01000005.1:0-178398 GCF_000293015.1 Slackia sp. CM382 | reverse complement strand
TGAGCGCGACGAACGTGTCGAGCCCGCCGATGCGCAGCGCCTCGCCGAACAGCGTATGGTCCTTGCCGATGTAGCTGCCGAAGATGGACATGGAGCCGAGCCCGACCGAAAGCGTGAAGAACGCTTGACCCAATGCTGCGTACGCAGCCTGGATGAACGTCGAGAACCGCTCCGGCGCCGTGTCGCCCGAGAAGAGCTTGCCGAAGTCGGGCACCAGGTAGAACTCAAGGCCCGCCTCGGCGCCCGGCAGCGTGACCGCGCGCACGCAGAGCACGGCGAGGACCACGAGCAACGCCACCATCATGACCTTCGTCACGCGCTCGACGCCGCCGCGCAGGCCGCCCGCGGTGCAGGCGACGCCGATGGCGACCACGACGAGCGTCCAGAAGACCAGCTCGACGGGGTTTGCGAGCATCGCATTGAAAACATCGCCGACGGCTTCGGCGGACTGTCCGGCGAACGCGCCCGAGCCGCTCTTGAAGATATAGGCGACCATCCAGCCGGCAACCGTCGAATAGAACATCATGAGCAGGTAGAACCCGACGATGCTCACCCACTTGAAGCGATGCCATGCGGAACCGGCCGGCTCGAGGGCGTCGAACGAGCGCGCCGTGCTCTTCTGGCTCGCGCGGCCGACGGCGAATTCCATGGCCATGATCGGCAAGCTCAGCATGATCAGGAAGAGCACGTACATCACGACGAATGCCGCGCCGCCGTACTGCCCCGTGATATAGGGGAAGCGCCAGACGTTGCCCAGGCCGATGGCGCAGCCTGCGCTGATGAGGATGAAGCCGAGCCTCGATCCGAACTGCTCCCGCTGCGTTCCGTCCACGTTCCCAACCCTTCGTCGTGTCATCGAAAAAAGCGCTCTGCCCACTTCGGGGCGGGCATAGCGCTTAAGTCTACTTGAACGACCGGTGGTTTTCTAGAAAACGTCGGTCAGCCGACGAAGCATTCCATGAACGTCTGCGTTTGCGACGTGGAAGGAGTCAGGGCGAGCTCTCCCGTGCCCGCGACCGTGAATCCGCATTTGGCGTACAGCGATTGCGCAGGCCTGTTGCCTTCGAATATATCCATGCGAATGACCGTCGCGCCCAGGATCTTCGCATACGTCTTGGCGTATTCGACCATGCGCAGGCCGTAGTGCTTGTGGGCTTGGGACGGCGGGATGCAGAGCGTGCGACTGACCAGGACCTCGTCGTCGGGAGCCGCGTGCTTCCACGGAACGTCCGCGTATTCGGGCGCCTGTGTGCGCGAGAACACCATGCTCGCGCAGATGGCGTCATCCTCTTCGAGCACGTACATATCCCCGTTCGCGATGACGTCGGATGCGTAGTCCCTGGTCGGATAGATGCCCTTCTCCCAATTCGAGAAGCTGCCGTGCTCGGCTTCATAGTCGAGCAGCTCGGCATAGGTAGCGACGATGGCGTCGAGGTCTTCAGCCGTAGCAGGCCTGATCATGATAGATGCCTTCCTTCGATGCTCAGCATGCGATGCCTTCAGGACGCCGCGCCCAGCTCCGTGCGAGCGAGCTCGAGGGCCGCAAGGACCGCCTTGTCCATATCGTAGTACTTGTATCCGCCCAAGCGTCCTGCGAAGACGACCTTGGGGTCGGCGTCCGCGCGATGCGCATACTTCTCGTGCAGCGCCGTGTTGCGCGCGTCGTTGATCGGATAGTACGGTTCGTCCCCCGGTTTCCATGAAGCAGGATACTCGCGCGTCACGACGGTCTTCGGCTGCCGGCCGAACTCGAAGTGCTTGTGCTCGATCACGCGCGTGTAGGGAACCTCGCGGTCGGTATAGTTGACCACGGCGACGCCTTGGTGGTTCTCTTCGTCGAGGACCTCCGTCTCGAAGCGCAGGGACCGGTACTCGAGCGTTCCCAGATCGAAGTCGTAGAACTCGTCGATGGGCCCGCAGTACACGATGCGCGCGGCGACATCGGGCTCATCGCGCACGAGGTCGCGGTACTCGACGTTCAGCCGCACGTCGATGCCTTCGAGCATGCGCTCGACCATGCGCGTATAGCCTCCGATGGGAATGCCCTGGTAGCGATCGTTGAAGTAGTTGTTGTCATACGTGAACCGGCACGGCAGGCGGCGGATGATGGATGCCGGCAGATCGCGGCAGTCGCGTCCCCACTGCTTCTCGGTGTAGCCGCGCACGAGCTTTTCGAAGATGTCGCGCCCGACGAGGGAGAGCGCCTGCTCCTCGAGGTTCTCGGGGTTCTCGATGCCTTCGTCGGCGATCTGCGCGGCGATCTTCGCCTTCGCCTCGTCGGGCGTGACCACACCCCACATCCTCGAGAACGTGTTCATATTGAAGGGCATGTTGTAAACTTCGCCGCGGAAATACGCGATAGGGCTGTTCACGTAGTTGTTGAACTCGGCGAACCTGTTCATGTAATCCCAAGCCTCGCGCGACGAGGTGTGGAAGATATGGGCGCCGAAGCGATGGACCTGGATGCCTTCGACCTCTTCGGTGCAGACGTTGCCGGCGACATGCGGACGACGGTCGATGACGAGCACGCGCTTGCCCGCGTCGGTCGCCTCGCGCGCGAACGTCGCGCCCGAAAGCCCGGCCCCTACGATCAGATAGTCATACGAAGGCATGCGCCTCCCCTTTCTTCCGGCGACGATCCTCGATTGCAACGCCTGCAAGCATACCCGCATTCCTTCCCGAGCGCGAATGCGACGCTCGGGCCCTTACGAAAGCGTTGATATGCCTGGGGCTCGTCCGCAGTCCGGGGTTCGTCCGCAGTCCGGGGTTCGTCCGAACTGCGAAGCCACGCGATCGCTCGCGCCTTGCGCATGCATCATGCCTGCATCCCTCGTTCGTTCGACAGACGCCGATGGGTGCGAACGAAACCGTTTCGCTCCTCACATGCATGATGTGCCCTACGCGGCCGGACGGGCGCAGTTCCTGAGCCTGTGGCTCGCGTAGATGCCGACGACGATGGCCATGGCGGCGAATGCCAGCACGAAGAAGAGCGCATACGTGTCCATATAGCTGCCGGTCAGCTCTTTAAGCGCACCGGGGAACGTGTTCGCGATGAAGCCGCCGGCGGAATACGCGAGCTGGAAGTTCTTGATGGAGCGCGCATAGTTCTTCGGATCGGCGAACTCGACCGACCATACCGACACGCCCACGGTTCCGAGAGCGGCTCCGGCACCGTAGAGCACCGCGGCAAGCACCATGACGGGTTCGAGATGCAGGGGGCTGAGCAGGCAAAGCCCCGGCCCGCAAACGAACGCCATGAAGAAGATGGTCGACCCGTGCGCCGTGCCGAACCGGTCGAACACCTTCCCCGAAACGAACTTCGCTATGGTCAGGCTCACGCCGAGCGCAGAGAGCACGGCGGCGGCGAAGACCGAATCGAAGCCGCATTCCCCCATGAGGATGGAAAGGTAGCTGGGGCCGCCCACGCAGAGCATGCCGACGAAGGTGACCGCGACCAGCAGCAGCTTCCGCGTGCGCGGCGACACGTTGCGTCCGGCGCCCGACATGCCGCGCTTCGCCGTGCCGGTGCCGTCGTCGCGTTCGAACGGCTTGATGCCCATGTCCGCCGGACGGTTGCGCATGGCCAGGAACACGATGACGCCGATAACGAGGGCGACGAAGGCCTGGATGCGAAACGAGATAGAAAGCGACAAGCCCTCGATCAGGTGCACCGCGCAGATAGGGACGACCACCGAGGCGACGCCGCTTCCCACTGACGCCAGGCCGATGGCGCCGCTGAAGCCCGATGCGTACCAGCGGCGAATGAGCATGGTCACGCCCACCATACCGCCCAGACCGTAACCGAGGCCCGTGATCACGCCTCCGGCAAGGAAGACGGGAAGGGTGGAGGCGAAGCCGTACACGGCGAACCCCGTAGCCGTGAACGCGAACCCGAGCGCAAGCCCGACCCGCAGGTCGAACAGATGGAAATACCGATCGACGACGATGACCGCACCCATGGAGGCAAGGGTGCGCAATGCAAGGACGAGCGAGCCGCCGACGTCGCCCACCTCGCCGACCACATAGGGCATGTAGACGTTGAACGAGGTGCTCGGAAAACCGATGTTCACGAAGAGCGTCAGAAACGCGCAGGCGACGATGACCTTCTCATAGTGTGCGTTCATGGATGCGCCGGCCTATTCCACGGTCCCGTAGACGTATCCCCAGGCATGCCCCGCGATCGACGAGTTCAGCTGCACGCAGAGCGCATCGCGCGTGAACGATCCGGGAGGAAGCAACTCGCAGATGGACATGAGGTCGGGATGGATGTCGTGGATCTCCGCGGCGATGATGACGTCAAGGCGGCGCACGACGCGCGCATCGCGGAACAGGTAATCGACGACCTTCTGCAGTTCGCCGTAGGATTCGCTTCGTTCGAGCAGCGCCATGGCGATGCCTACCGGACCGACTGCGCGCCGGCGCAGACGACGGCGAGCGCACCCGTGTAGGCGGGCGTGGCCTCGCCGACCGCACGCAGGAATTGGGCCCCGGCCGCACGCAGGGCGACGGCGACATCGGCGAGGCTGTCGGGATCGGGGTAGGGATTCCCTTCGATCGTGCGCCCGAGCTTGCGCATGCGGCGTTCGGCCTCCGTCGGCTGGGCGACGTCGATCTGCACGAGAAGAGGCTGGGTGCAGACGCGCGCGAGCGTTGCGACGGCATCCGTCAAGGCGTCGATGCCGAGCGACGAGCGTATGCCGACGACGTCGGCGGCGGCCATGCATGAAGCGGCGTTTTCCAGAGGCGCCCCGTCGAACGTTCCGTCCGCACCGAGCGTGACCGACGCGAACACGGGCCGATCCGTCGCACGGCGCGCTCCTTCAATGGCGCAGGCCATATCGTGGACGGTGCGCATGCCGTCGAGCAGGATAGCGTCGAAGGGAGCGCCGCCGAACGCCCTGACCGCGCCTTCGTATTGGGCGCGCGTGCGTTCGAGAGACGCTTCGTCAGATGGATCGAACGGAAGGCCGCAAGGTCCGATAGCGCAGATGACGTGCTGAGGGGCAAGTCCTGTTGCGGCGGCGAGCGCGCTCGAAGCGATATCCGCGGCCGCATCTTCCATACGGCGATGGGCAAGGCGTGCGCGGCAGATTCCCTCGGTGTTCGTGACCAGGCATGCGGCGCCTGCGATCTGCTCCATGGACAGGAGATCGGACACGGTGTCGTCTTCGAAAAGGCTCATGAACTCCATGTCGGCGTCCACGTCCACCCCGCGCTCGGCCAGACGATAGTCGATCGGAGCGGAAAGGACCAGCATATCGCGATGGAATCTGAGCTCGATGTCTGCCATGCGGCCTCCTCTGTTGCACGTGCCGACGTCATATCGAATGCGTGCGGATGCAACGCAGGGTCTGGAACCGGTCGGGATTCGATTGTATCCCAGCCGTCCGGACGCGAGTAGCGGGGCGCGTCTTCACTTCATGACGAAACCGCTTCCATGAGACGTCCACAGGCGGTTCATACGGTCTTGAAACCCGACGTTTATACTACGTGCTGCAAGCGGGATTCCCTCCCTCCTTTTCAAATCCCTTTATCCCCTTGCCTGCTTTCCCAAGCAGAAGCGGCGGCATGACCGCCGTACACCCCTCCCTTCGAGGCCCGACTCCCTATCGGGCCTCAACTTTTTTCTAGGCAATGCATCGAAAGAACCGCCGCCTGCGAAGGCTTCTTCGGGGAAGATGAAGGCGGAGATGCATTACGGCATCGAATTGAGAAGGGCCAGCGGCTTGGAAGCCGCGATCGGCGCGGGCGTCGGGTTCTACAACAACAAGAGGATCACATCAAAGCCGGAAGGGATGACCATCGCCGAGCATCGTGATGCGCTGGAGAAAGTCTCCAGGAAAGCGTCCTAACCCCCTTTCAGCCTATAGTCCTGCGTTTCGTCATAGAGCCATAGCCCTATGCTTCGTCCCACGCTTCGTTCCACGTTTCGTCCATGGCCCCATGTTTCGCCATATGCTTCGTCCCACGCTTCGTCCCACGGCCCTATGTTTCGCCATACGCTTCGTCCCATGACCCCATACCCATGGCCTCATATTTCGTCATGTGGCCACAACCCCATTCATCACCAACGGGCGAATTCAAGCGGTATCCAGAGGCGATTCAAGACCGGGCTCGGCCGAGCGAACGATAGGGCCGGAGGCGATTGATTGTCTGAATCCGGGCAACGGGGCTCGGAGACGATTGATTGTCCGGGCCCGGGCAACGGGGCTTAGGGACGATTGGTTGTCCGGGCCCGATCGGACGACGGATTCGAGGGCGATTCGCAGTCTGGATCCGGTCATGCTTTGGTAGGTCGCTTTTCGGCATCGCTCCCCGCACGGAGGAGTTCGCCATTCTGCGACTGCAGATACCGGCTGTCCAAGGACATCGTTCCCCGCACGAGGGAGTTCGAGGCGATTCGTAGTCTGAGTCCAGGCAACGGGTTAGGGAGCGATTCGCGGTCTAGATCCGATCGAGCGATTGGAACCTGTCAAAAAATCGCCGCTTAGGGGGATTTCGCAAGCCGATCCCGCCCTCACTGCCAAAATATCAGAGGTTAGGGGGTACCGCGCCGAAGCTCCCGCAATAAAGCATTCCGTGAAACATGCTCGACCTGGAGAAACGCGGCACACGAAAGAACCGCCGATGCCGATCGAGCTGAAATCCGCGCAAATTCACTCGGAAAATTCCCCTAAGCGGCGATATTTTGTCAATGAAGCAGCATTGTGCTTACGCTGCGCCATCCTACGCACTCCCGAGCAGCTCGCGCGCATGGGCTAGAGACGCCGCGCTCGCACCTCCCGAAAGCATGCGGGCGATCTCGAAGGCGCGTGCATCCCCTTCGACAGAGGAAAGACAGGTCACGGGCTGATCGTCCTCTCCATCCTGTTTCTGCACCACGTAGTGGGAGTCAGCGCGCACGGCAACCTGCGCAAGATGCGTGACGACGATGACCTGGTGCGTTTTCGCGAGATCCGCAAGCACATCGGCCAACGCATTCGCCACCGACCCGCCGACGCCAGCGTCGACTTCGTCGAATACGAGCGTTTCCCGATCATCCACCGCCCCAAGCACCACCTTGCAGGCAAGCATGACGCGGCTGATCTCGCCGCCGGACGCGATGCGGGACAGAGGCCGGGGCGTCATGGATTCGGACGCACGGTAAAGGAATTCGATCGATGTCGAACCCGAGCCGGTCCAGCGCGCACGATCAAGCCGCACGACGCGGCAGACGAGCTGCGCCCCCGACATTTCGAGCCTGGAAAGCTGGTCATTGACGCGCGCTTCGAAAAGAGGCGCAGCCGTCTCGCGAGCCTCATCGAGCGCACGAGCCGCCGAGACGAGCGCGGATTCGGCCTCGTCGACGTCGGCCTGCGCGCGGGCGACGAGCTCCGCACCGTGATCCACGGACGACACGATCTCCTCCGCTCGCGCTCGGGCGGCGAAGACGTCTTCCATGCGCGGGCCGTACGCCCGCATCAGCCCCTGGAGCGCCGAGGCTCGTTCCTGCAGGTCGATAAGCAGTTGCGGGTCCCTGTCGATCGCATCGCGGTATGCGCGCACGTCGCGTTCGACATCTTCGATGAGATACGCCGCCTCGCGCAGCGCCTCGGCGCTTCCCGCCAAGGCGGGATCGGCGCCGGCCATGGCCTCGAGCGCGCCCGCAGCCTCGTTGATGAGTTCGAGCGCACCGCCCTCCGAGGCGATGCGGTCATACGCCACGGCGGATGCGCGCGCAAGCTCCTCGGCGTTTTCCGCACGCGGAAGCTGATCCATGACCTCTTCGTATTCTCCCGACAGGGGCGCCACCTCATCGATGCGCCTCAGGATGAAGCGGGCCTCTTCCACCTGGACAGACGATGCCTTGCTGCGTTCGCGCAGGTCTTCGAGCCGCGCAACGGCGGCTTCGGCTTCACGGAAACGACTCCGGTATTCGGAGAGAACGGGTGCGATCGTCGACGCGCCCCAGGCGTCGAGCATGGCCGCATGGTTCGCGGCGCGCATGAGATGCTGATGCTCGTGCTGCCCGCACAGATCGACGGTGACGCCGAATCGCTCGGACAGTTCGCGCACGCTCGCCATGGAGCCATCGACGGATACACGGCTGCGTCCGTCGGCGCCGAGGCGCCGCGCGACGACATGCCCGTCGGGAGCAGCGGCTTCGCCCTTCAAAAAGAACCGACCTTCCACCTGGGCAGACGGTGCCCCTTCGCGAACCGTTGCGGTATCGGCCCGCTCCCCTACCAGCAGCTTCAGCGCGGACAGGAGGGCGGACTTGCCCGAGCCGGTCTCGCCTGTGACGACGGTCAGCCCCTCGCTCGGACGGAAGTCGGCGTCTTCGATGAGGGCTATGTTTCGAACATGCAGTTCATCAAGCATGGGCCACGACCTTTGAAACACGATCATGCGGAAGAAGGCGGCGGAAAACGGAACCGCGCCTCTCGCGCTCGCAAAGCATTCTTACGTAACCATTCTATATGCCCCGCGACGCCTGCATGTCCCAAAGCCGCACACCTGCCGGAACCTTCCGAAAATCCGACCATAGCCTGTCCGCCTGCTCAGGCTTTATCATGGATGACTACATCATGGAGAAGAGAATCTCGTAGAAGGAGCTCCGCATGCCCGCCGCGCAGGACGTCACGCATCCGTTCGAACCCGTGTTCGACGAACGGTCGCAGGTGCTCGTGCTGGGAACGATGCCCTCGCCCCGGTCGCGCGAGGAAGGCTTCTACTACGCGCATCCGCGCAACCGGTTCTGGCGCGTGATCGCGCAGCTCTTCGACGAACCGCTGGCGCGCACGAACGAGGAACGGATCGACCAGCTGCTCCGCCACCATATCGCGTTGTGGGACGTGCTCGCCTCATGCCGCATCGAAGGCGCGAAGGACGCAAGCATTCGCGACGCCGTGCCGAACGACCTTGCGCGCATCATGGATGCGGCGCCCGTCACGGCCGTCTTCTGCACCGGCACCGCCGCTGCGCAGGCCTATCGTCGCTTCAGCGAACCGAAAACGGGAATCGCCTGCATGCAGCTTCCCTCCACGAGCCCCGCGAACGCCGCCATGGGGCTTGATGTGCTCGTGGACGCATACCAGCCGCTGGCTGCGGCCGCAGCCGCATCGGAGGCTCCTCTTCTCGACGTGCCCGATGTCGTGAGGCTCGAGCAGGCGATCGCCGAAGCAGGCACGCCGCTTTCAACCCTCATGGATCGGGCGGGGACATGGATCGCGCATCGCGCCATCGCGAGGATCGAAGCGCTGCGCGGCGACACGGGGAAACCGACCGAGACTAACAAGACGAGCGAAACGAACGATCGCTCCTGTCCGCATCCTTCGGACGAACCCCGCGCCGGACATGACGGTGCTCGCCGTCGGGCGTGCGACGCATCCCAAGTCGTCGTGCTCTGCGGCAACGGCAACAACGGAGGAGACGGATGGGTCGCGGCGCGCATATTGGCCGATGCCGGCCTGCCTGTAAGCGTCATCTGCGCGAAAGAGCCGCACGACCTGCGCGCCCAGCCGGCACGCAATGCCGCGATCGAAGCGCTGACAGCGCTCGAGGAGCATGGCGCACGCGTCCTCGTCTCCCCCGATCCCGCTGCGCTTGAATCCAAGCTGCAAAGCGCTGCCGTCATCATCGATGCCATCCTCGGCACCGGGTTTTCGGGCGGCTCCGTCGCCGCGCCTTTCGACGCGTGGATCGAAGCGGCCGTGCGCGCGCGGAACGCGGGCGCCTTCATCATCGCCGCCGACGTGCCGAGCGGCCTTTCCGCCCAGACGGGACGCGCGGTGCGTCCCTGCATCAAGGCCGACGAGACCGTGACCATGCTCGCGATGAAGCCGGGGCTTTCGACGCCCTTTGCCTTCGCATGGGCCGGTACGGTGCGCATCGGCGCGATCGCCTACGTCGAACCCTTGCTCGAACGGATGGCCTGCGAGGACAACGCACCTGCGACCGGCAAAGACGGAAAACCGGACCCCGCTGGTTCTCGTGGCAAGAAAACGCCTGGAAAACTCCTGCATGCCAAAGCCGGGGACGAAGACAGGGCCGGCGCAGCTGACGACCAGGCGGATCGTGCGAAGGAATCCAGGCGACGGGACATCGGCGCGGAAGAACCCCGGCGATCCCGCACGCGCACGGAACAGACCGCAAATCCCTCCGCCGTCTGCAGCGCCCTCCGGCAGGATCCCTTCGCGCGCGCAGAGCAGGAAGACGACGACGGCTACGATCCCTACTCCGACCGGCCGCCCATGCCCGAGCCTGTCTTCCAGCGCGACCCCTGGGCCTAGCCTCTTCCTGCCTGCAAGCCGGCCTATCGCCTGCGAAGCCATTCCCTGCCCTCTGCGCCGCAGCCGGCCTTGTCCGAACGGCGCCCCTCGTCTACAGGGCTGCAAGTGCGAAACCAATAGGCGCGTTGTCGGTGAATATGCGCCCCCCTTCGTCTACAGGGCCGCAAGGGCCACGCGATCGACCTCGCCATCCGGCGTCATGGGAAGCGCGTCGTGGAACACGATTTTGCGGGGAATCATGTAGGGCGGGAGATTCGTTTTGAGCGCCCCTTTGAGCTTCAATCCTTCGCGGAAGTCGGATTCGACGCGCGCCTCGGCGGACACCACATGCGCGACGAGGTGCGTGACGCGCCCGTCCCGCATCGCAGGCACGACCGCAGCCGTCTCGACGGCATCGAGCCTCCGAAAGTTCTCTTCGATATCGCCCAGCTCGATGCGGAAGCCGTCGAGCTTCACCTGCAGGTCAAGACGCCCACGATAATGCAGCATGCCCTCGGCGTCCAGCCAGCCTTCGTCGCCCGTGCGGTACGTGCGCACGGGCCTTCCTTCGAGATCCGCAACGCCGAAGGCCTTCGCCGTCAGATCCTCGCGACCGAAATACCCCTTGGCCACCGTGTCGCCCTCGACGACGATCTCGCCATGCCGGCCGGCAGGCACATCCGATCCGTGCGCGTCCACGACGCGGATGCGCGTGCCCGGCTTCGGCAGCCCGACGGCAAGGGGCGCATCGGCCTCGGCCATCTCGGGCGTCACCGTGACGCTCGTCACGGCGACCGTCGATTCCGCGGGTCCGTAGGTGTTCACGATGACCGCCTTCGGGAAGCGTTTCAGCAGACGACAGGCCGTCGCATTCGTCAAGGTCTCGCCGCTGAACAGGAAGAGCTTGAGGTTCTTGAGCAGCGCGCCGTCGAACGTCTTCTCGGCGAGGCATGCGTCGACGAACGAGGGCGTCGACACCCACACGTCCATCTTCGATTCCATGAACGCCCGGAACTGCTTCACGAAATCGTCTTGTGCGGCCTTCGTCAGGCTATAGAGCGTTCCGCCCGCCTGAAACGACATGACCTGGCCGAAGATCGAGAGATCGAACGAGAAGGATGCCTTGTCCAAGAAGGTCAGGCCCTCCTTGCCGATACCGCCCAAGGTCAGCGCCCACCGTGCGAAGCTATCCACGCAATCGGCCGTGACCTGCACGCCCTTGGGCGTGCCGGTCGCATCGCTCGTGAACAGGATGTAGCAGAGATCCTCTCCGGAAATCCAGGCGGATTCATCGGATATGGCACCTGCGCGCACGCCGTCGGCCACGATGCGCTCAAGCTCCGCGCGAGGAATGACAAGGCCCCGGGTCGCGACGACGGGAAAATCCTCGACCGCAAGCACGGTCGGGCTCCCGATCTGGCCGACGATATTGGCGACGCGATCGCTCGGAACCGTATGGCAGTCGAGAGGAACATAGGGATGGCCGCTCTTCATGCAGGCATGGAAGCACTCGGTCATAAGAGGCGATGTATGCCCGTAGACCACGACGGGCTCATGGGCGGCGATATCGGCCGTGCGCAGGAAGGCGGCAATGGCTTCGGAGGCGCTCCAATGCGCACGATACGTGGCGAATTCCCCATCGGACGTCTTCACCGCGAGCGCATCGGGGATGTCCTGAGAATGGCGACGCATGCGTTCGAGCAGTTCCATCTTCACTCCCTTTCTTCCTCGCCATGGCGGGGGAAGCCAGCGAGGACGATATCCGCAAGCTCGTCGAAGGTGTCGCAGATCGCATCGGGATGCTCGGCCTCAAGCCTCTCGCGGGAGAACGACCCCCAGCTCACGGCTATGGTCGCGGCGTGAGCGGCCCGCCCCGCCTGCACGTCGAAGGGGCTATCGCCCACATAGACGCACCGACGAGGATCGATGCCGAGAAGCGCCGCGCCGTACGCGACCGGCTCGGAATCGGGCTTATGCCGCGCCGTGTCTTCCCTTCCCACCAGCGCGGAGAAGAAGCCATCCAGGCCTAGGATCTCGAAACCGCGTTGCGCGAGCCAATGCGTCTTGGACGTGACGACGCCTAAGGATATGCCCGCATCCGCAAGGCGCGCCAGCCCCTCGCGCACGCCGGGAAAGGCGGAGATTGCGGCATCGTGGTGCGCATGGTTATGCACGCGGTACGAGTCGAGGAGCAGGCGTCGGGTCTCAGGGTCGTCGCTCAGATGCATCATCTGCACGTCGAGCGGCTGGCCCTGGTTGCTCATGAGCTCATTCTCCGAAAGCTCGACGCCCAGCACCTCGCGGGTGCAGTGGCGAAAGCTCGCGAGAATCAAATCGTAGGTATCGACGAGGGTGCCGTCGTTGTCGAACAGCACGGCTTCTGGTCGTTGCATGCGTGAACCTCCTTGGTCATACCGAGCAGAGTATCATGTTCAAGAAATCACGAAGACGGCTGCACGCCGCCGTTGCTTGCCGGTAAGGAGGGGCACATGAGGGCTCTTATCCAGCGCGTCTCGCACGCACGCATCACGATCGACCGCGATGTCGAACGCTCCATCGGGCGCGGCTACGTCATCCTGCTCGGTATCGGGCACGAAGACGACGCAGCCTGCGTCGGCGCGCTCTGGAACAAGATCGCGCGGCTGCGCATCTTCGACGACGGGAACGGCAAAGCCAACCTCTCCCTTGCCGACATCGGAGGAGACGTCCTGATCGTCAGCCAGTTCACCCTGTACGCGAACTGCCGGCGCGGCACGCGCCCCTCGTTTTCCGACGCTGCGCGTCCGGATGCGGCCATCCCGCTCTACGAGGCGTTCGTCGCCGCGGCCCGCGCCGACGTCGACCACGTGGAAACCGGCGAGTTCGGTGCGGACATGCAGGTCGAACTGGAAAACGACGGACCTTTCACCATCTGGCTCGACACCGACGACCTCGCAAGCGGACGCCGATGATTTCAGAGAACATCCTTAAACGTCTGGGAGGATCGCTCGCGCTCAATCGCGCACGCACCATCGCCGCGCGCGGCTATCCCATCTTCAACCGACGCCTTTCCTACCGCAAGCATCTCACCGTCCTGCATGCTTCGATCGACGACGCGACGACGTCGACGGGGTCGGTGGACGCATCCATCACCGTGGACGAATCGAACGGATCGGTCGCGGGATACGCATGCGGATGCGCGGAGGCGGCCCGCGCCGACAGGACCGGCCCCTGCAAGCACTGCATGGCCGTCGCGCTCGACTACAACCGCAACATGAGATCGTACGAAGGCTACGACCCCACCCGCTTCATCAAGACGTCGTCGTGCATCGCCGACTATCTCGACCGCGCGACGCCCGCCCTGCGCGTGCGCGCCGGCACGGACGGAAACGATCGGGGCAGCATCGACTTCTCTCTCGAACTTGCCTACGACCTCGGCGCATGGAACGCGCGCTTCAAGATCCGCGGCGCGCACGGGTCCTATATCCTGCCGAGCATCTCTGATGTGCTCGACAACGTGAAGGCGGGCGAGTACGTCTCGTACGGCAAGAAGCTCGGATTCGTCCATGCGCCCGACGCGTTCTCGGCGCACGGACGGGACGTGCTCGCGTTCCTCGACCGTGCGCTTGCATCCCGCCGCACGATGGATGCGCACGCCCAATGGGGTTTCGGTCTGCGCCGCATCGAACGCGACCTGCACATCTCCCCGCCTGAGATAGACGAGCTCGTGCGGCTCTTCGAAGAAGAGGGCTTCCGGCTGCGCGACGGATCGAAGGAAACCTCGCGCGGACGGGCCATGCACGTCGTCGAAGCCGATCCGCCCCTTTCCATCGTCGTCAAACCCCTTGGCGAAAACGGTTTCGAGCTCGTCCGTTCCGGCCAGGTGCGTTTCGTGGACTGCGGTCGAACGCTCTACGCCTGGAAGGGCGATGCGTTCTACCGCTGCTCGCCCGCCATGCGTGCGGCCGCCGACTTCCTGCTCGACGTGTACGCAAGCCCCGTGCGCCAGCTTCTGTTGACCGAAGACGACGCCGAACGCTTCGTTCCCCTCGTCGCCGCCTCGCTCGACGGAGCCATCGACGTGCGCCTTCCGCCTCAACTCGAAGAGCTCCGCCCGCGCCCTTGCACGCTCGAGTTCTATATCGATCGCGGAGCCGGCGGCGTGGAATGCCGTCCCGTCGCAGCATACGGATCGCAGTCCCATGGGCTCTTCGCCACGCTCGGACGGCAGGATTACGCCGATGAAACGGCGGAGGCTCCCGCACGCGACATCGTTCGCCGCTACTTCCCCGAGATCGGGGAAGACGGCGTCTGCGCCATCCCCGACGACGAGACGGACGCGCTCGGCCGCCTGGCCTTCGAGGGCGTCTCCGAGCTGCAACGCATCGGCGAGGTGTTCGCCACACCCGAATTCAACCGCCTGGCCTCGTCCGCCCGCCCGAGCGTATCGGTCGGCCTCTCGCTGAAGTCGTCGCTCATCGACGTCAGCTTCGAGGTCGAAGGCATGCCCGCCGACGAACTTTCCGCCCTGCTTGCGAGCTATCGCAGGCACAAGGACTACCATCGCCTCAAGGACGGCACGCTCATCCGCATCGCCGGCGTGGACCTGGCACGCATCGACGAGACCGCAAGCCTCATCAACGCTTCGAAGGCGCAGCTCGACGCCGGACGCGCGACGGCGCCGGCCTTCGATGCGTTCGCGCTCGACGCGCTTGCCGATGACGGCGCGAAAGATGCCTCGTTCATCGCGTGGATGGACGCCTTCAAGACCATAGACGAGGACGCCTATCGCGTGCCCGTCGGGCTTGCCGCGACGCTGCGCCCCTACCAAGAGGCCGGATTCCGATGGATGTCCCACCTCATGGATCTCGGATTCGGCGGCATCCTCGCCGACGAGATGGGCCTCGGCAAGACGCTCCAGCTCATCTGCCTGCTGCTCGCGCGCCGCGACGAGGCGCGGGCGACAGGACCGAGCCTCGTCGTCTGCCCCGCGTCGCTCGTGTACAACTGGGCGGCGGAATTCGAACGGTTCGCCCCGGATCTGCGCGTCGCGGTCGTGGCGGGGGACGCCGACGTGCGGGCGGAAGCGCGCCGCGGCGCGGACGCCGATGTATTCATCACATCATACGATCTGCTCAAGCGCGATATCGAAGACTACGCGGGCATGCGTTTCTGGTGCGAGGCCCTCGACGAGGCCCAGTACGTCAAGAACCACGAGACGCAGGCGGCCGCATCCGTGAAGGCTATAGATGCCGCGCATCGCATCGCGCTGACGGGAACGCCGATCGAAAACCGCGTCTCCGAGGTCTGGAGCATCTTCGACTACCTGATGCCGGGGTTGCTCGGATCGTACACGCGCTTCCGCGACCGGTTCGAAGCGCCCATCATGGACGGCGACGAAGAGGCGGCCGCACGGCTGTCCGCCCTCGTAGGCCCGTTCATCCTACGGCGCCGGAAGGCGGACGTCCTGACCGATTTGCCCGAAAAATGGGAATCGATCGTCTATGCCCGGCTCGAAGGCGAGCAACGCGCGCTCTATCAGGCGCACGAGCAGATGCTTCGCATGAAGATCGCGCACGAGGGCGAAGAGGGGGACGACAGCCGAAGCAAGGTGGAGATACTCGCCGAACTCACGCGCCTGCGCCAGATCGCGCTCGACCCGAGCCTGCTCTATGCCGACTACCGCGGCGGCGGTGCGAAGGAGCAGGCGATCATGGACACCATCGCGTCCTGCATCGCCTCAGGCGAGAAGATGCTCGTATTCTCGCAGTTCACCAGTTATCTGGATATCATCGGAGCGAAGCTTTCCGAGCAAGGCGTGAAGCATTACGTCATCACGGGATCGACGCCCAAGAAGAAGCGCCTCGCGCTCGTCGACGCCTTCAACGCCGATGACACGCCGATCTTCCTCATCTCGCTCAAGGCGGGCGGAACGGGGCTCAATCTGACCGGCGCCTCGGTGGTGCTGCACGCGGATCCCTGGTGGAATGCCGCGGCGCAGAACCAAGCGACCGACCGCGCGCACCGCATGGGACAGACGCGCATCGTCAACGTGTACCGGGTGATCGCGAAGGACACGATCGAGGAACGCATCCTGAAGCTTCAGGATGCGAAATCCGACCTGGCCGACCGCATCGTCGGCAGCGGCGGCGGAACGTCGCTCGCATCCCTTACGAAGGAAGACCTGCTCGACCTGCTGGGCTAGGAGAGGCGTTCCTCTAATACACCATGCCCATAGCCTCGCGGACCTCCGCAAGCGTCTGCTCGGCGATAGCGCAGGCCGCCTTGTTGCCTTCATGGATGACGTCCTTGATGTAGTCGAGGTCGCCCTCGAGCGCGCGCCGGCGCTCACGATGCGGAGCGAGGAATTCGTTCACGCTTTCGGTGACATAACGCTTGAGCTGCCCCGATCCGCCTTCTCCGATCTCTTCGGCGATGTCCGCCTCGGTGCGGCCGGTGCAGAGCGCCGCCGTGGTCAGAAGCGCGGACACGCCCGGACGCCCTTCCTTGTCGAAGGTGATCATGCGCTCGGAATCGGTCTTGGACTTCTTGATGAGCTTCGCCGTCTCCTCCGCCGTGGCGCCGAGCATGATGGAGTTGCCGTAGCTCTTCGACATCTTGCGGCCGTCGAGCCCGGGAATCTCGATCGCGTCGGACAGGATGCCCTCGGGTTCCGGAAACACCTTGCCGTAGCGCTTGTTGAATCGACGGGCGATCTGGCGCGTGACCTCGATATGGGGCAGCTGGTCTTTGCCGACGGGCACGATGTTGGCCTTGCAGAACAGGATGTCGCAGGCCTGATGGACGGGATAGGTGAGCAGCAGCCCCGTGAGCTCGTGACCCGAGGCTTCCATCTCGGATTTCACCGTGGGGTTGCGCTGGAGCTCCGCCTCGCTCACGAGCGAGAGGAACGGCAGCATGAGCTGGTTTTCGGCGGGCACGGCGGAATGCGTGAAGATGGGCGTGCGCGCAGGGTCGATGCCGGCGGCCACGTAGTCCATCACCATGTTGTAGACGTTGTCCTGGATGTGCTCGGTCGAGTCGCGGTCGGTGATGACCTGGTAGTCGGCGATGAGGATCATGCAATTCACGCCGGCATCCTGCATGGCGACGCGGTTCTGGATGCTGCCGAAGTAGTGCCCCAGGTGCAGACGGCCCGTCGGGCGGTCGCCCGTGAGCATGCGATAGTTGCCGGGATTGACCTTGATGTCTGCGCGAATCTCGTTGCTGCGTTTGAGGCTCGCGTCGAAGCTGCCTTCGTTGGGCATGCGCGTATCCAATCTACTGTGCGCTCGAAGGCGCGATGGTCTGGGAAGATGGCGGGCGTGAAGGACGTGCGCCGCACGCTATGGTACCACGTATCACGTTCTGCACGAGAATCGATGCGGCCTCGTTCGCGGGGATGCTGAAGAACGGCGCGCCGCATGTCTGCGCCTGCAGGTTGCGTCGAGCTGCCGCCGGTGCGCTATAGTACCGCATATGCACGCCTACGCCACCATATCCGGTCGTTCCACGGCCGAGGTCGAGATCAAGAAGAGCCGCTTCATCGCGAGCCTCGCGCACGTCGCGGCCGAAGAGGAAGCCCTCGCGTTCATCGAGGAGGTGCGTGCCGCGAACCGCATGGCGCGCCACAACGTCTACGCCTACGTGATGCGCGATGCGAACGGAGGGCCTGGACGGACGCGCTATTCCGACGACGGGGAGCCTCAGAAGACCGCAGGGCTTCCCACGCTTTCGGTCCTGCAGGGTGCCGGGCTCCAGGACGTGGTCTGCGTGACCACGCGTTACTTCGGCGGGGTGCTGCTCGGCACGGGCGGGCTCGTGCGCGCCTATTCCCAAGCGGCCCAGGAAGCCGTCGCGCGGGCCGAGATCATGACGATCTCGCGCTGCGTGGACGCGACCTGCCGCGTTCCCTATGCCCTTTACGACCAGTTCGCGAAGCTCGTGGAAGAATCCGGCGCGAAGATGCAGGACGCCGCCTGGACGGATGCCGTCACCTGCCGCGTGCGCATGCTCGACGGAGCGCAGGACGCGTTCTCCGTCGCCGTGTCCGAGCTTTCCCGCGGAACCGTGATACCCGAGGTCGGCGAGCCGTTCGACGCCGCATTCTAGCGGAGGCACCGCGGTCGGCCACTGCGAGCGGCATTCGCACGGGCGGGACCGCGAGCGGCGTTGCGCTATGGGGGAAGCTTTGCGCTCCCACGGGTGAGTCGAAGAGCAGCCGTGGGGGTTCGGGAGTCTGCGGAGATTTCTGCGTTTCCGCACCGGTGGGTCGGGTGAGGCAGACGTGCTTCCAGGCAGATGCAAGCCTTGCGCTTTGCGGTCGTGCGAGCCGTACGTGGGTCGTGTGCCGATCGCGCAGGTCATACGAGTCGTGTGCGGTCATGCGCCGAAGGCCGTAAGTCAAACCCTTCCTCGATGCCAAAATATTAAAGCTTAGTATACCCTATAGGGGTATATTTTCTGTGCATAAGTTGTTATTACAACGAAATGACGCTTAATTAAGGACAGTTTCGTTGTGAATACAACAGAAATAGTGCGCGGGATTCTCTAAGCAGCGATTTTTTGTCATCGGCGTCGAATTTTATGGTCGGAAAGGGGCTATACCCCCCTATCCATGGATGGTACTGCACAGTCATCACAGTCATCCTGTGCTTCCTCGCTATACCCTTTTTATCCATGGATGGCACATTCAGGGTTGCCGATCAGCTACGCTTGCGTCTTACGCCCTGCCCCATCCATGGATGGAACTGCAAGCCCTCTCCACTCTGCCCGTCTCAAAATCTTATACCCCATCCATAGATGGAACCGTCCGGCGGACATCAGGCTCAACAGGCGCGCTCGGTGTCGAGGCTATACCCCCGCCCATAGACGAATCCCTACCCATGGATGAAACGCGCTTCAGCGTGGAATAAGAGCGTGTCCGACGGACTAGACCCCCTGCCCATAGATAGAAAACTGAACAACATACCGCGAGGCGGCGGCAGGAATCATGCGGAAACGCCTCGGATATTCAACGGTTGAACGCATGCGGAAACGCCCCCGCACAACTCGCCCGACCCCGCACGCGAAAATGCCTGGTTATTCAACGATTGAACGCATACGAAAACGCGTCGCGCAGCCTGCCACTTCCGCATGCGGAAACGCCCTGCGCAACCCGCCCGACCCCGTATGCGAAAACGCCCGGGGCATTCAGCGATTGAACGCGTGGCGGAACTGGAACATCATCCAATACGCGACGCCGGCGACGGGCCAGATGATCCACGTGATCTCCCAATGCATCGTGACGAAGCTCGAAAGCAGATAGAGCACCAGGACGACCGACCAGTACGGTCCCGCCACGCTTCTGTTGAACCTTTTCACGGAGCGACGGTAGTCCTCCTCTTCGAGCAGGGCGTCGAAACCGCCCCAGATGATCGACGCATGGACTATGAGAGCGACGCCCAAAGAAACGATGAGCAAAAGAACGACCATGGAAAACAGGCCGTTCGCTTCGGATTCCTCAAGAGCGTTCACGGCAATCACGGGAACGGCCGCCGCGATGCATAGGGCGACGCCCGTCACCATCTCGCGCAGATGCGTTCCGGAAAAGGCGTTCTTGCGCTCGCGAACCATACCCTCGACGCCGTATGCCGTGTCGATAGGATTCTTCTTGATGCGCTCGAACCGCTTCAACGCATGCCCCGATACGATGAACAATCCCACAGCAACCGCAACGACAGGCAGAAGGACGGCGATGCCGATGAAACCAGCCTGGTCTTCGGTCAGGGCGATGCTGCCGTTCGCGCTCGCGCCCACAAGGAGGAACATGGGGACGAAGGCGAGGATGCACAGGCAGACGCCGAAGGCCACGCGGGACGCCGCACGAGCCGTCGCGTCGATAAACGCATTCGCTTCGTCGAACGAAACGGAAATAGGTGCATCATCCGCATCGGAGGTGGCGGCATCTGTGGAAACGGAAGGCGCTTCGACTCCATCCTCCACATCGAGATCGTCGCGGATGAGGGAATCAAGACTCAACCCGAAGAGGTCGGCCAGCTTGACGGCCTTGTCCATGTCGGGCATCGACTGGGATCCTTCCCATTTAGAAACCGACTGGCGAGAAACGCCGAGACGCTCGGCCAGCTGCTCCTGAGACATGCCGGCCTTCTTGCGCAACATGATGATCTTATCCGCGAGGATCATGGCAATCGTTCCCTTTCATTTCATCTTCCCATAGCGCCGTTTCTCCCGAAGCGTTGCTTCGCACCTGCCCGCAGCATCGCTTCGTACGATGCAGATCCTTCGGCGCCTTCGATGGCCTGAATGTAGGAAAACGTGCGGTTGCAGACTACCAATCCGACCGTTCAATTTCGCACCCAGTGGTTGCGGAAGCTTTTTACCTGGTATGATGCATGTTCTGCATCAGGCTTGAATCTCGTGAACGATCGCCATGCTCGAACCCTAAACCTCGCCGAGCGCATCGGCAACTTCCAGCCATTCATCTTCCAGGGCCTCTTTCTCGACAGCACGCGCGTCGAGCTCGGCCTGCAGTTTGCCCAGAAGAACGAAATCGGTCGGGTCGGCGGCACTCATCTCCGCGCGTTTGGCATCCACCTTGCTCGACGCGGTATTGATGCGGCGCTGCAGGCTTGAAAGCCGTTTCTTAAGCTCGCGCATCTCGGCGTTCGAGAGACGCGGAGACGCAGGCGCACCCGATGATGCGGTCATGCCCGAAGACGCGAATGCATCCAAGGACGCACGCGCACCCGAAGACGCAGGCATATCCGAGAATGCGCGCACCCCTGACGTACTCGAGGACACGGATGCGTCAGACGATGCGAAGGCCCCTGGGAACGGGCGTGCACCCGAAGATGCAGCCTCATCCGAACTCGCGCACGCCGCACCCGGAGAGGCGGATCCCGATCCGATCACGTCTGCGAACGAGACGCCGCGCGACGAATCGCGCTCTTCGAGCATCTGCAGGTATTCGTCCACGCCGCGCGGGCAATGCACGACCTTTCCGCCGATGAGCGCATACTGGTCATCGGTCACGCGCTCCATCAGATGCCGGTCATGCGTCACCATGATAAGCGTGCCCGCCCAGGTATCCAGCACGTCTTCGAGCATCGCGAGCATGTCGGTATCAAGGTCGTTGCCCGGCTCGTCTAAGATGAGCACGTTGGGTTCCTGAATGAGCGTGAGCATGAGCTGCAGGCGCCGCTTCTGACCGCCCGAAAGATCGCCCACGCGCGAGAACAGGGCCTTCGACGAGAACCCGAGCCTCTCCAGCAGCTTGGCGGGCGTGGTCTCCTTGCCGTCCACCACGACGCGCGCCGGATAGCGCGAAAGCACCTCGGTCACGCGATACGCATCCTGTTCGGCAAGCTCGTCCAGGCGCTGCGAGAGCACGGCGAACTTCACCGTCTTGCCGATCTTCACGAAGCCAGCGTCGGGACGCTGCAAACGCTGCACGACGCGCAGGAGCGTCGTCTTGCCCGCGCCGTTCTCGCCGAGGATGCCGACGCGGTCGCCGGGGCCGACCGACCAGTCGACGCCGTTCAGGACCGCGCGTCCCCCGAACGACACGCTCACGCCCGTCAGGTCGATGACCTGCTTGCCCAGACGCTGCATCGCAAGCGTCTTGAGCTCGAGAGGATCGCGCATCGGCGGCACGTCGTTGATCAGGGCCTCGGCGGCTTCGACATGGAATTTGGGCTTGGTCGAGCGGGCGCGGGCGCCGCGAGAGAGCCAAGCGAGCTCCTTGCGCGCAAGGTTCTGGCGACGCTGCTCGGTCACGCGCTCCACGCGGTCGCGCTCGACGCGCTGCAGCATGTAGGCGGAATACCCGCCTTCGAAGGGGATGACGCGCCCCGCGTGCACTTCCCACATACGCGTGCAGACCTCGTCGAGGAACCAGCGGTCGTGCGTCACCACGAGCAGGGCGCCGGCGCCGCGCGGCCAACGGCGCGCCAGATGGGCGGCGAGCCAGGATATGGCCCGCATGTCAAGATGATTCGTCGGCTCGTCCAGAAGCAGGGCGTCGTCGTCGCCCACGAGCAGCCGCGCCAGATCGACGCGGCGGCGCTGTCCGCCTGAAAGCGTGCTCACCTGGGCATTCCACGGAATATCGGCGACAAGGCTCGACACGACCTCGCGAATGCGCGCGTCGGAAGCCCAGACGTATTCGGGCGCGCCGCCGACGATCGATTCCCTCACGGTGGACGCATCGTCGAGCGCATCGGTCTGGCCGAGCACGCCCATGCGCAGCCCACGCGTGCGCGTCGCCGTGCCTTCGTCAGGCTCGATCGAGCGCGCGAGCAGTTTCAGCAGGGACGACTTCCCTTCGCCGTTCTGACCGACGACGCCGATCCTATCGCCTTCGTGCACGCCGAGCGTCACGCCGTCGAGGACCTTCTTCGTCGGATATTCCAGATGGACGCCTTCGCATCCGAACATGAACTCCACGCGCGCCTCTTACATTTCGGCCAGGTCGTAGGGCGTGGTCTGGTAGACATAGTAGTTCAGCCAGTTGGAATACAGCAGCTGGCCTTCTGCACGCCACGATACGACGGGGCGCTTGGTCGGATCGTCATCGGGGTAATAGTTGACGGGTACCGCGATGTCTTTGCCGGCCGCCACGTCGCGATCGTATTCGAGCTTCAGCGTGTCGCGGTCGTACTCGGGATGGCCGAACACGAAGATGTGCTTGCTGTTCGTGCTCTTCGCGATGGACACGCCGCATGCGTCCGAGAACGCGACGACCTCGAGGTCCTGGTTGGCGACGATGTCCTCGTAGTGCACCTCGGTATGGCGCGAATGAGGCATGCGGGAGATATCGTTGAACCCGCGCACAAGCGGAGACGAAGGCTTGAGCAGGCGGTTTTCGAACACGCCGAAGCATTTCCCATCGAGCATGTACTTCGGCACGCCGTAGAAATGCTTCATGGCGGCCTGGGCGCCCCAGCAGATGAAAAGACAGCAGTGCACGTGGTCGACCGACCAGTCGAACACCTCGCAGAGCTCGTCCCAGTAATCGACCTGCTCGAAATCGTACGTTTCGATGGGAGCGCCGGTGATGATCAGGCCGTCGTAACGTTCGTCGCGTACTTCGTCGAAGGTGCGGTAGAAAGTCTCCAGATGTTCGGCGGACACGTTCTTGGACGCGTGGCTCTTCATGCGCATGAGGTCGATATGGACCTGAAGCGGCGTGTTGGAAAGCTTGCGCATGATCTGCGTTTCGGTAGTGACCTTGGTGGGCATGAGATTGAGCAGAAGAACGCGCAATGGGCGGATGTCCTGATGCATGGCCCGATGCTCGGTCATGACGAAGATGTTCTCGCTCTCGAGGATGGACGTCGCCGGAAGGGCGTCGGGAATGCGGATGGGCATGGCATGTCCTTTCGAATGATGCATCGCACCTGCTGCACCGCACATCGAGGCGCGGCGGGCACGGCTCGGACGCGCGGCCGAGCCATTGCGGCACATTGTAGTCCAACCGTAGGCGATGGCGCGCACATGCCCGGCAGCGCGCGTATAATGCGCGTATTCATGAACCGGACCTGCAGGCGGCACGCGCCCATCGCGTCGCAACCCGCTCGAATCGATAGGAGACCGTATGACCGCATCAATCCAGACGACCTGCGTCCAGGGCGGCTACACACCCGGCAACGGGGAACCGCGCCAGATTCCCATCGTTCAGTCGACCACCTTCAAGTACGATACGTCCGACCAGATGGGACGCTTGTTCGATCTTGAAGAAGCCGGCTACTTCTACACCCGCCTGCAGAATCCCACGAACGATGCCGTGGCGGCCAAGATCTGCGCGCTCGAGGGCGGCAGCGCGGCGATGCTCACAAGCTCGGGACAGGCGGCGAATTTCTTCGCGCTGTTCAATATCGCTGAAGCCGGCGACCACGTGGTGGCAAGCTCCACCATCTACGGCGGCACGTTCAACCTGATCGCCCATACGATGCGCAAGATGGGCATCGAATGCACCTTCGTCGCGCCGAATGCATCGCTCGAAGAGCTGGACGCGGCCTTCCGGCCCAACACCAAGGCCGTCTTCGGCGAAACGATCGCGAACCCTGCGCTCGCCGTGCTCGACATCGAGACGTTCGCGCAGGCCGCGCATGACCACGGCGTGCCGCTCATCGTCGACAACACCTTCCCCACGCCCGTGAACTGCCGCCCGATCGAATGGGGCGCCGATATCGTGACGCACTCCACCACCAAGTACATGGACGGGCACGGCTGCGGCGTGGGCGGTGCCATCGTGGACGCCGGACGATTCGACTGGATGGCGCAGGGCGACAGGTTCCCCGGCCTCACGCAGCCGGACGAGTCGTACCACGGCATCGTGTATGCGGAGAAGTTCGGTTTGGCCGGCGCCTTCATCACGAAGGCGACATCGCAGCTCATGCGCGATTTCGGATCCATTCAGAGCCCTCAGAACGCATTCTATCTGAACCTCGGGCTGGAAAGCCTGCACGTACGCATGCCGCAACACTGCAGAAACGGCCTGGCCGTCGCACGGTTCCTCGAGGCATCCGACAAGGTGTCCGTCGTGCGCTACCCCGGGCTTGAGAGCGACCCGGACTACGCGCTCGTGCAGAAGTACCTTCCCAACGGAACGTGCGGCGTCGTGAGCTTCGATGTCGCGGGCGGACGCGCCGATGCGGAGCGGTTCATGGCCGCGCTCAAGCTGTGCGCGATCGAGACGCACGTGGCCGATGCGCGCAGCTGCTGCTTGCATCCTGCCAGCTCGACGCATCGCCAGATGACCGACGGCGAACTCGTGCGCGCCGGCATCTCGCCTTCGATGGTACGTCTGAGCTGCGGTATCGAAGGAACCGACGATTTGGTGGCCGACGTCGCCCAGGCGCTCGAGGCGATGTAGGGGGCGCGGTGCTTGAATCCATAACGCCCTGGGACGCGATCGTCCTGCACGCCATCCATGATGCGTTCGCGAACCCGACGCTCGATGCGATCATGGCATTCTTCACGCACATCGGAAGCGCCGGTGCCGTCTGGGCCGCGATCGCGCTCGTACTCGCCGCACGGAAGAGCACGAGGATCTGGGGAATCGGCATGCTCGTGACGCTTGCGGCCGTAGGCGTTCTCGGAGAGATCGCCTTGAAGCACCTCATCATGAGACCGCGGCCGCCGCTATTCGACCCCGCGCTCGCCACAAGCGTGGTGAGGATCCCCGCATCGCCGTCGTTTCCGTCCATGCATGCGGGATCGTCGTTCGCGGGAGCCGCGTTCCTGACCTTCGTGCCGATCGGCCTCGACGCGCCGAACGACGCGAAGGTGCGCGCGTCTGTGCGTGCCGCGCTGCGCGTCGCGCCGTTCGTGCTTGCCGCCGTCATCGCGTTTTCAAGGCTTTATTTCACCGTCCACTTCCCCACCGACGTCGCGGCAGGCATCGTGCTCGGCGTCGCGGTCGGCCTTGCCGGCGGATTCGCGACGCGCACGGTTCTGGAAAGGCGGGAAGCGAGTTAAAAGCCCTTCGAATATATTTTTTTCGGATTCGCGGAAGAGGCAAACGTTGCAGACTGCGAGAGCAGCCATCGGACTCACCTCCGCCTTTCGAGGAATTCGCGGAAATACGGGAGGTCGAACCCGACCACGCCGCGCCTCCGACCCCCGATGACCCCCGCATCGATGAGCCTGCGACGATACTGCGCGGCAAGAGAGGTCGAGACGCCGAGGCGGGCGGCCACATCGCCCGTTTTGCTGTCTCCCTCATCCTCCAGCATGGCATTCACGTATGCGATATCCCCGTCCGAAAGCTCGTTGTATGTGGCGCCGAGAATCCTCGATTCCATCTCGCTGCGCGCGGCCGCAATGCCCCGCTCGACGTCATCATCCGAAATGGCCTGGCTTTCGATGCTCTCATCCCAAATCCGATATCCGACGAGCTGAAGCATGAAGGGAAATCCGTCCACCGCTTCAACCGCACGTTCGAGGCCGGAACCTCCGATCGTCCTGCCGTTCTCTTCAATGGTCTTCTTGAGAGCGTCTCTGACCTCGAAATCGTCGATCCTGCCGAGCGTTTCTCGTTGAGCGCGACGGAGAAATGAAACGGTCTTGTCTTTGATCAGGGACGATACGTTGTGCGGCAACCCCGCCATCACGAGCGAGACCTTGCGTCCCTCCCTCACGAAGTGCTGATAGACCGTCGCGAGGCGAATCATCTCGTCCAGGCTGCCGTTGACTTCGTCGACCGTGATGAGAAGGCCCGTTTCCGTCTTGTCCAGATCGTCGAGGATCAATTCCATGCGACGGCGCCAGTTGTCCTTGTCGGGAACGAACTCGAAACCCACGGACGCGACATCGGATACGCCGAAGCTCGTTATGCGAACGCGGTCGAGCGAAGGCACGAGATGCGCCGCCGCACGCCTTGAACGAATCTCGATGTCGTCGAGCATCCCTTCCCCGCACGTCACTTCCGCGCATACCCAACCCGACGACTCCGCCCTACGGGCGATGCAGGAAAGCAGCGTGGTCTTGCCCGTGCCGCGAGCTCCCGTAAGGATGGTCGTGAGCTCGGGACGACGGAGGCGGGCCGAGAACGCGCGATCGAAACGCCGCACGATATCGTGCCGTCCTGCCAGATGATCGGGAACTTCGCCGAAGCTGGGCGTGAATGGGTTCTCGAGATATGTCATGAGAGCTCCGCTCTTTCCTGCGTGTGTCTTTATGCAAAGAACAGAGAACTAAGCAGTTCTAAGTCTGTATGAGCAAGTATACGGAGGTCCCTCGATCGGCGCAAATAGGGAATCTAGCTCGCAAATTTGAGAGCTTATCTCGCAAATTTGCGAGCTAGGAGTACAATGCAGGCATGAACCCAGAAGGCAGGGGGTACGCCATGCCGCATTACGAACGCGAAATAGTATCGACCATAGCCTCACGCATGAACGAACCCCGCCGTTTCATGCAGATCGTCATGGGGCCTCGTCAAACGGGCAAAAGCACGGCGATTTGGCAAGCTCTTGCGCATGCGGATATTCCCCGCATCGTCGAAGAGGTGACGTTTCGAGGCGAATCACCTGATTGGGTGCGCGCACACTGGCAGCGGGCGCGCAACCTCATTCAAGGAGGCCAGAAGCGCGCCGTACTCGTGCTGGATGAAATTCAGTATGTTTCGAATTGGTCCTCGGTCGTAAAGGAGCTGTGGGATGAAGACGCCCGTGCAGGCATAGACCTTCGCGTGGTGCTGTCGGGTTCATCGGCAACGCTCATACAGAATGGCCTCAGCGAATCCCTTGCAGGCCGCTTCGAACTCATCCACTGTCCGCACTGGACCTATCGAGAATGCCGGGAAGCCTTCGGCTACTCTCTTGACGAATTCCTGTATTTCGGCGGCTATCCGGGAACGTCATCGTTCATCGGAGATGAGCCCCGATGGTATTCCTATATGAATGGATCGATCATCGATCCTGCCATCGCGAATGACGTCATCGGTTTAGCCGATGTTCGCAACCCAGCGCTGATGCGCCGGCTTTTTTACCTCGGCGCTCCGTATTCTGCGCAGGAGGTCGCCTATCGCAAGATACTGGGACAGCTTGATGACAAGGGAAACACATCGACGATTGCGCACTATCTCGACCTTCTTTCCGATGCGGGCCTGCTGTGCGGCCTCCAGAAATACGACCCTAAGCTTGTTCGTCAAAAGGCGAGTTCACCGCGTCTTGCCGTCTATGACACCGGTCTTATGACGGCAACGTACGGTCATAAGAGGAAAACTCTTCTCACCGATCCCAGCGCTCGGGGCCATCTTATCGAAAGCGCCGTCGGTGCCTATCTCCTCAACCGATCGAAGTCGGAGGGCTTCGACGTCAACTGGTGGCGCGAAGGGAATCATGAGGTCGATTTCGTGGTGTCCTTCGGTGGAGAAACGCTGGCGATAGAGGTGAAGAGCGGACGCGTTAAAAAGACGGGCGGAATCGTCGAGTTCATGAATCGCTTTCCGCATGCGCGCGCCATGGTGGTCGGTTCTGCAGCAACGAATCTTGAGGACTTCCTCTCGGGAGATGTGTCGTTGTTCTAAAACGGTTTTCGGCACGCTTCTTGTGAAGCCTTATTTCCTTGCCTTTCGAATGGCCAGCAAAGCACGATGGGCGAATTGATCGTAAATAGCTCAACCATCTTCCTTGCTGCGCGGAAAGCGGCAGTCGTTGCGGAATCAGCCTCTCGCCACCGAATCGCCCTCGAAGCCCCACATGCGGACTTCGGGTTCCAAGCGCACGCCGGAATCGGCTTCCACCGCGTCCTGCACCTCGCCGATAAGCGCCCGCACGTCGGACGCCGTCGCGCCGCCTGCATTCACGACGAATCCCGAGTGCTTCTCGGACACCTGCGCCCCGCCATGCGCATATCCCTTGAGGCCCGCATCCTGGATGAGTTTGCCTGCGAAATATCCTTTGGGGCGCTTGAACGTCGATCCTGCGCTCGGCATGTCGAGCGGCTGCTTGTCCGCGCGCCTCCGCTGCAGATCGTTCATGCGCGCACGAATCGCATCCGCATCGCCTTCCTTGAGCGCAAGCATCGCGGACACCACCACGTAGCCGCGATCGTCCATCATGCTGTGGCGGTACCCCCATTGGCTTTCCCCGCGCGGGACCGGCACGACCTCGCCTTCCGGCGTCACACAGATGACCTGCTCGCACACGTCCATGAACTCGCCGTCGTACGCGCCGGCGTTCATGATGGCCGCGCCTCCGACGGTTCCCGGAATCCCGCATGCGAATTCATAGCCGGCAAGGCCTGCCTCAAGCGCGGCCCGAGCGACCTCTTCGTTCGTGGCGCCCGCCTTGGCGAAGATACGGTTCTTCGTCACCAGGATGTCCGAAAGGTTCTCCGCGATGCGCATGACAACGCAGTCGAGCCCCTCATCCGCCACGAGCAGATCGCTTCCCCGCCCGATGACGCGCAGCTCGACGCCCGCATCACGGCATGCGCGCACGACATTGGCGACCTCGTTGATCTCATGCGGGACGACCATGCAGCGCGCCGGACCGCCGATTCCGAACGTCGTATGCGCGTTCATAGGCTCGTCTATCAGGACGTTGTCGTCCCCGACGAGGGCCTTCAGGCTCTTGACCAGCTCATCCATGGGTGCCAATCCCTTCGCGTCGTCTTTGGTCGTCTTTGGTCGTCGTCGCCCGGCGTCCATGCCTGACGCCAGATGCGCCCGCATCTATCCTTCCGCATACTGCGCGATCACGGCTTCCGCCGCGCGCATGCCGTCGACCGCCGCAGACATGATACCGCCTGCGTAGCCGGCTCCCTCTCCCGCAGGGAAAAGTCCTGTGCGTCCTACCTCTATATGTCCTACGGAAGATGCACCTGCTGCCTCTGACTCGGCGCGGTCGGCGGCAACGCCAACCGCACAGCCGCTTGCACCTTGCGTATCGCGCAAGCGCGCCTGGAGCGTAGCGCGATCGCGCACGATGCGCACGGGGCTCGAGCTGCGCGCCTCGACGGCCGTCAGAACGGCGTCCGGATCGCCGAATCCGCGCATCTTCGCATCGAGCAGAGGCATGGCCTCCCTGATGGCGTCAACGATGAATCCAGGCAGCACGTCATGCAGGTCGCACCACGCAACGCCGCGCGCGTACGTCGGCACGACCGTCCGCGACGGACCCGCCGCCCCTTTTCCTTCCAGGAAATCGCTCAGGGTCTGCGCAGGCGCGCGATAGTCTCCGCCGCCGGCACGGTACGCCGCCGCCTCGACGCGCCGCTGCAGCTCGATGCCCGCGAACACGTCATCGCCCGGCAGATCGCCCGGCTTCACCTCCACGAGCAAGGCCGCATTCGCGTTGGCGCCGTCGCGCGCGAAGCGGCTCATGCCGTTCACGCACACGCCGCCCTTCTCGGATGCCGCGCATACCACCTGGCCGCCCGGGCACATGCAGAACGTGTACACGCCGCGGCCGCTCGGCAGGTGCACCGCAAGCTTGTAGTCGGCCGCACCGAGCGCCGGATGCCCGGCCGCAGATCCGTATTGGATCGAATCCACGAGCTTCTGCGGATGCTCGATGCGCACGCCCATAGCGAACGGCTTGCGCTCGAAGACGAATCCCCGGCCGTGAATCATCCGGAAGGTATCGCGCGCGGAATGCCCGCATGCCACGATCACGTCGCGCGCGGGAATCGTGCATTCCTCTCCCGTCCGTCCGTCACGCGCGCCCACGCCGCAGACCGCGCCATCGCGCATCGGCAGCTTCGTCATGCGCGCGCGGAAGCGCACCTCTCCGCCCAGCGACTCGATGCGGAACCGCAGGTTCGCCACGATATCGGGCAGCAGGTCGGTGCCGATATGGGGCTTCGCCTTCCATAGAATCTCTTCGGGCGCGCCCGCCGCGGCGAACGCCTCCAGTACGGTGCGACACCGCGGGTCCTTTATATTGGTCGTGAGCTTGCCGTCCGAAAACGTGCCCGCCCCGCCTTCTCCGAACTGAACGTTCGACTCGGCATCCAGCGCGCCGCCCTCCTCGAACGCGCGCACCGCCTTCGTGCGCGCATGGGCGTCGTCGCCCCGTTCGAGCACGATCGGACGCATCCCCGCCTGGGCAAGCACGAGCGCGGCGAACATCCCTGCAGGCCCGAAGCCGACCACGATCGGACGAGGGATATCCGCGCCCGAAACGTCGGCCACGCGATACGGCGTCGGTTCCTCGTACGCGGATATGCGCGCCGGACCCTTCGGTGGACGGGCGAGCACCCGACGCTCGACCGCGTCCGGAACATCGACCGCGAACGTGCCCACGAAGCGCACATGCGCCTTCTTCCGCGCATCCACGCTGCGACGCATAAGCCTCACGCTTCCGAGAGCCGAAGGCTTCACGCCCAGCACCCGTGCGATAGCCGCACGCGCGATTCCTTCCCCGCCTTCAAGACCGAAATCGAGAGGCAGCGCAAGATTGCGTATCTCCAACATGGCGGTTCCGCGCTATTCGAAGAGAAGCTGCGCACCGGCGGCGGCACTGCCTGCCAGCATGCCGCTCGTCCAGGCCCAATGCAGGTTGTACCCGCCGCAGCGCCCGTCCACGTCAAGAGCTTCGCCCGTCACGTAGAGACCGGGATGCAGCGCGCATTCCATCGTCAGCGGATTGAAGTCCTTGACGTTGTATCCGCCACGTGTGACTTGCGATTTCTTAGGATCGGCGATGCCTTTGACCTTCAAGCCGAACGATTCGGACACCATGGCGAGCACCACGGCCTCCTGCTCGGCGATGATCGGCTCGTCGGGGTTAAGCCCTGCCGCCGAGACCACGGCCCGCGCGACATGCGACGGCAAAAGCCCGCCCACGATCTGGACGGCCGTGCGCGTCGGATGCGCCTGCGCCTGTCCGAAGATGAAATCGACCTTGTCCTGCGGTTCCATATCGGGAAGGAAATCGATGAAGACCATCTGGCCGGGGCGGACGTAGCGCGACATGTCGAAGGCCGCGATACCCGAGATGCCGTAGTCGCGGAAAAGCACTTCGCCGTAGGTTTCAGGACCGTGATAATCGCTCTTGAAATCCGGATCGACGACATCCATCCAAGCGTCGCGCAAATCCGTCGGATCATCGTCGATATACAGGCGAGCCCGGACGCGGATGCCCGACAGCCCCTTGATATTGGTCGTGTCGGTCTTGAGGGCGGCAAGGACCGGCTGGCATTTCTTGACGCGGATATCGTCCGGCACGAGCCCGGCTGCAGGGCCGCCTCCTACGGCGACGATGGCGGAATCGAAGGATTCCCTGCCGCCATCGGCCGAAACCACATCCCAGCGGCCGTCCTCGCGCGGCACGGCGCAACGCACGGGCAGCCCGCACCTGATGCGCACGCCCGCCTCGTCGAGGCAGAGGCGCAGCACGTCAAGCACGCTCGCCGCTTTGTGCGTATAAGGATAGATGCGCCCTTCGTCCTCTTGGATGGCCAGAAGCCCCGCATCCGAGAAGAAAAGCTGCACCTCTTCGGGCGGGAGCGCGTCCATGGCGGCCTGCACGAAGTCCGGACGATTGTAGTCCGAACTCATGATGTCGGCATTGCTCAGGTTGCAGCGCCCGTTGCCCGTCGCGAGGATGGTCTTGCCGATGCGGTCGGCCGCCTCGAAGACGGTGACCTGGGCGCCCTGCCTGCCGGCGCAGATCGCGGCCATGATGCCCGATGCACCTCCGCCGATGACTGCGACTTGATCCATGAACGTCACTCCTTGCATGAAAACGAGGGCCTGGCGGCCCTCGTTGCGGACTATGCCGACATCAATGGCGGATAGGGGCCCAGACGCCCTCGAGCTCGGGCATGCCTTCGCCGCGCGCGGATACCGCCCCGCTTCCCACCTTGGGACCGTGATTGATGAAGAACATGCACGAACGGCACTGCTCCTTCACGGGAATGCTGCGATCGACGTCGGGGTTGTCGAGTATCTCGAAACCGACGGCCACGCGATGCTGCGGAAGCTTGCATGCGGCATATTTGCAGTCGGCCGGGCAATAATCGTGTCCCAGGCAATGGGGGCAGTAGCTCTGCATGTCCGCGTCGCATCCGCGCTCATCCCAACATGCCATGCGAATCACCTCGCGAACATCGTGTTTCCCCATTAAGAACGTCAATCATACGCATGCATGCGCGCCCTCGGGCGTCCATGGCGCAGGAATGCCGATCGGATACGCCGCACGCGCTGCCTTGACGGCCCGTTCGATTCGCACGAAACCCGAAAAGGGCTCCGCAACGAAAAACGGGCCGAACGCATGGCGCCGGCCCGCAAACTGTATCAAAACGCAGTCGAAATTAAATGGAGATGACCTTCGCAACCTCGGGAACGTGCTCTTTCAGGATGCGTTCGACACCGTTGGCGATAGTCAGCGAGCTGAGCGCGCAGCCGTTGCACGCGCCTTGCAGGCGAACGCGCACGATGCCGTCATCGGTGATGTCGACGAGTTCGAGGTCGCCGCCGTCGGCCTGAAGGCTCGGGCGCACCATGTCCAGCACGCGAGACACGCGCTTCTTATCGATTTCCATGATCGTCTCCAGTCTGATTCATGCGCCGTGCGCGAAGCCTTCGCGGGGCGCCGCATTATTTCGTGGGCAACTGTATCACACTTGCGAACGTGCGCCCCCATCCCCGCATGCCGCACACAAACCATCGATAGCGAAACGGCGCGGAAAAGGAGGCCTCTCAGCCCTTACGCCTCCGTCATGCCCGCGTCTTCCGCCGGCTGCGGCGCCCCTTGCTGCGGAAGGCGCATGCGCGCAGACCACACGAGCAGCGCCACGCCCGCGACCAGCACCGGCAGAGAGAGCAGCTGCCCCATCGTGAACCAATCGCCCAGCAGATAGCCGATCTGCACGTCAGGCTGGCGGATGAATTCGATCGAGAAGCGGAAGGAGCCGTAGAGCACCATGAATGCGCCCAGATACGTGCCGCGGAACAGCGGCGGGTTCCTGCGCGCGAGGATCATGAGCACGATGAAGATGACGACGCCTTCGAGCAACGCTTCGTAGAGCTGGGACGGATGGCGCGGCATGCTGCCCGCCGCGCCGCCGAAGACGACGCCCCAGGGCAGATCGGTCACCGATCCCCAAAGCTCGCCGTTGACGAAATTGGCGCAACGCCCGAAGAACAGGCCGATCGGCGCGGCGATGGCTCCAAGGTCGGCAAGGGTCATGAACGGGATATGCGTCAGACGCGCCGCCACCGCGCCGCCGAGAAGCACGCCGATCATGCCGCCGTGGAAGCTCATGCCGCCCTCGTTGACCGCGAGGATCTTGATCGGGTTGCGCAGGTATTCGCCGTCGCCGTAGAAGAGGCAGTATCCGAGGCGCGCGCCGACGTAGAGGCCCACGAACACGCAGAGGATAATCGTATACAGGGATTCTTCGCCGATAGCGACGCGCCAGCGCTTGGAGATGCGCGAGACGACGACCGCGGCGAAGAGGAACCCAAGGATGTACGCGATGCCGTACCACCTGACCTGCAGGGGGCCGATCGCGAAGGCGACGGGATCGAGCGCCTGGTAGATATCGTTCAGCATAAGACTCCTATGCGGATGCCGCAGCCTCGTCGGCACCGGGATTCCAATCCTTGCCGATGACGGCAAGGATATCGGTCGAGAAGGAATAGTATACGGGGTCGTAGACGGCGCGCCCCACGCCCAGCGCCGCGACCACGGCCGCGGCTTCTTCGGCATTGTCCTTGTTCTGGTACACGACGAGCGTCTCGTCATACACCGCCTGCGACGCGTTGCCGACGGATTCCACCTTGAACCCGTTGGATTCGAGAACGGAGCGCGCCTCGGCGGCCGCGCCTTCGATGCCGCTGCCGTTGTTCACCGTGACGGTGAACGACGAGACGTCGACCGAGGCGATCACGTCCTTGGCATCGAGCACGGGCTTCTGTCCCCGATCGATGCGCGAGCGCATATCGTCCCATGAGGACGATTTCAACGTGGAGGCACCCCCTGCGGCGGATGCGGAGACAGGAAGCGTCGCCTCGTAGACGGTCGCATCGCGCAGGCCGCGCAGGTCGGCATGGAGGGCGCGCAGATCCTTGCTGTTCATGTCCGACGTCAGGCTGTGCCCGACCGTGTCGAGCTTCATGACGAATCCGAACGACGATTCATCGGCGAACGCGCGGAAGAGCCCCATGGCCACGGCATCGATGCTGCCCGCCTGCGCCGCCTGGTCGCGACCGACATCGAGGGCCCGACAGGCGGAAACGGCCTCTTGGCCGCTCAGATGCTTGGTCTCGGTGCGCGCGACCGCCATGCCGGCTCCGTCGGCCGCAGCCTTCGCACCGGCGTCTTCCATGACCGGCAGATCGGCATCGATGCCGCCCATCTCATCGATCAGGGATGCAAGCCCGGCATCGTCGGTATGCATGTAGTGCGCGATCTCCACGCCCGTCAGGTTCTCGACGGCATCCACCAGGCCCGCATCGCCCTCGGCGGCGCGCACCGCGCTCATGGTCGGCGTGGATCCGTCGGCCAAGGTCGCCTGGACATTCGTCGGGATGTTGACAAGCGTGATCGTGGAGGATGCCCGGTCGATGCGCGCAAGCACGAGGGCGCGCGTCGCATCCTCGGATTCGCCCGAAGCGAAGTCGGCGGCGATCAACGTGTAGAACGGAGCGCCGTCCTCGGCGGCCGCACCGTCCGCGGAAAGCGCCGCGGAAAGCGACTCGGCGTCCTGGGCCTTCAAATCGGCATCGACGGAGCGCAGGTAGGTGAAGGATCCGACGACGGACGCGACGATCAGGGCCGCGATCACCGCAGCCGCGGCTCCCAGCACCCGGCGGCGCGTACGTCCGGCGCTTTCGCGCTCGTAGTATTCGCGACGAGACATGCGTTCGGCGTAGTCGCGCGACGACTCGCGCGATGTGACGTTCGGCAGCATCTGATTGATTTCCCCACGCTGGGCCACGCGGGCGCGCCGCTCGTTGCGAAAGACGCGATCGCCCGGCAGCATCGACGAACGGCTGCGTGCGCGCGGAATCTTGGTATTGTCGACCGTCGCATTCTGAACCAGGCGCGACGTGCGCTTGAAATCTGAGCTCGAGGGACGTTTCATCGGAGGACCCGGCCCGGCCTATTCTTCGAACTCGTCGTCGGGTTCGCGGCGCAGACGGGCGCCGAGCGCTGCGAGCTTGCCCACGTAGTCTTCGTATCCGCGATCGATATGGTGGATGTTATGCACCTGCGTCGCGCCTTCGGCGAAGACGCCGGCCAGCACGAGCGCCGCGCCGCACCGCAGGTCGGTCGCTTTCACACCTGTGCCTTGGAGCCTGCTCACGCCTTCCACCACCGCATGATGGTCCTCGATCGTGACGTTGGCGCCCATGCGGACGATCTCCGCAGCGAACATGAAACGGTTCTCGAACACGTTCTCGGTGATGACGGAGCTGCCTTCGGCAACGGCGGCGAGCAGCATGAACTGCGCCTGGAGGTCGGTCGGGAAACCCGGATGCGGCAGCGTCTGGATTTCGACCGCCCGCAGCGGACGGGTGCGCCCGACGCTGATCCAGTCGTCGCCGATATCCACCGCGCAACCCATTGCACCGAACTTCATGAGCGCCATGCGCAGGAAGCTCGGATCGATGCCGCGCGCGACGACGGGGCCGCCCATGAGCGCTCCTCCCATGAGGAAGGTTCCTGCTTCGATACGGTCGCCCACCGTCGTGTGCTCGCAGGGATGCAGGGACGAAAGCGTCACACCTTCCACCGTGATCGTGGACGATCCGGCACCGAAGACGCGCGCGCCCATGGCGTTGAGCATGTCGGCCAAATCGACGATCTCAGGTTCGCGGGCGGCGTTTTCTATGACCGTCTCGCCTTCTGCGGTGACGGCGGCCATCATCGTGTTCTCAGTCGCTCCGACGCTCGGGAAGTCGAGCGCGATGTAGGCGCCATGCAGCCCGTTCGGCGTCGTGGCTTCGATATCGCCATGAACGGTCTCGAAATGGACGCCGAGCGCCTCGAGGCCGGCCATGTGCATGTCGATCTTGCGGGCGCCCAGGTTGCAGCCGCCTGGCATGGCGACGCGCGCCCGTCCGAAACGCGCGAGCAGCGGACCGAGGACCGCGATGGATGCACGCATCTTGGAGACCAGCTCATACGGGGTCTTCCACGTGTCGACGTCCTCGGTGTCGATGACCAGGGTGTGGCCTTCGCGCGTCACCGACGCGCCCAGGTGCTCGAGCACCTTCGACATGACGGAGATATCGGATATGAGCGGAACGTTATGGATGATGGATTCGCCCTGGCCGAGAATGGAGGCGGCCACGAGCTTGAGCGCGGAGTTCTTCGCGCCGGAAATCTCGACTTCGCCGGAAAGCGGGGTGCCGCCCTCGACGACGATCATCTCTTTCGACATGACCTTCCTATCTTCTAGGTATTCCCTTTTCGCACGCAACGAGCTTGCGAGATGGTCGGCCCATCGCCGCATCGCCCCGATGAGGCCGCATGGCCTTCTGCGCACGGATAGGATGATTGTACGAGAAAAGAAACGAGGGCCGACCCAGATGGTCGGCCCTCGCCAAAAACAACAGCGACGATGCGCCGGCGAAGAAACCTAGGCGGTTTCCCCGAGCGTGAAGCGCTTGAAGCCGGTGACCTTGATGGAACCGCCGAGCTGCTTGGCGACGGCGGCGGTGTAGGACGCGATCGTCTGATCGGAATCCTTCACGAACTCCTGCTCGGTCAGGCACTGCTCCTTGTAGAACTTCTCCATGCGACCGGTGGCGATCTTCTCCTGGATGGCCTCGGGCTTGCCGGATTCGGCCGCCTGGGCCTTGTAGATGCCCATCTCATGCTCGACGACATCGGCGGGGACGTCTTCGCGGGAGACGGAAATCGGGTTGACGGCAGCGACCTGCATCGCAACGTCGCGGCCGTACTGGACGAACTCGGCGGAGGAAGCGTCGATGCCGTCCACGTCGAAGGAGACAAGAACGCCCATCTTGCCGCCCATGTGGATATAGGAGGCGACCACGCCGCCTTCGAGGACGGCGAAGCGGGTGAGCTGCGTGTTCTCGCCCATGATGTGGATGCATTCGGTGACGATGGCTTCAACGGTCTCGCCTTCGAGCTCGGCGGCCTTGAGGGCTTCGAGGTCGGCGGGCTTGGCGGCGATGGCAGCGCGGGCGATCTTCTCGGCGAACGCCTTGAACTTGTCGTTCATGCCGACGAAGTCGGTCTCGCAGTTGAGCTCGACCAGGGCGCCGACCTTTGCGTCATCGGACACGAGCGCCATGACGGTGCCCTCGTTAGTGGCGCGCCCGGCCTTCTTGGCCACGGCGGCCAGGCCGCGGGTACGCAGGACGTCGACGGCCTTTTCCATGTCGCCTTCAGCTTCGACCAGGGCCTTCTTGCACTCCATCATGGCGGCGTCGGTCATTTCGCGGAGCTCTTTGACCATAGCGGCGGTAATAGTTGCCATTTTCATCCTTTCAGAGGGAGACGCGCCCCGAGGCTCGAGGCGCGATTTCGAACGTACGGACGTGCAGGGCGCCGCAGGATTATTCGGCGGCAGGGGCGTCGGCCGCAGGGGCGGCTTCCGCGACGGGGGCGGCTTCCGCGGCAACGGGAGCCTCGGGCTCGGCTGCGGCGGTCATCTGCTCTTCGATGCCCGTGATGCCCGTGGCGTCGACGATGGCGTCGGCCACGAAGGTGGACAGCAGGTTGACCGAGCGGATGGCGTCGTCGTTCGCGGGGATGCCATATTCGACGTCGTCGGGATCGCAGTTGGTGTCGAGCGTGCCGACCACGGGGATGCCGAGGCGCTTGGCCTCATGGATGGCGAGCTGCTCGCGGTTGGTATCCACGACGAAGATGGCGTCGGGAAGCTTGGCCATGTTGCGGATGCCGTTGAGGTTGGTCTGCAGCTTGGCGAGCTCCTTGCGCAGCAGGGTCTGCTCCTTCTTGGGCAGAAGCGCCATGGTGCCGTCGGCTTCCTTGGCTTCGAGCTCTTCCATGCGCTTGACGCGGGAGCGGATGGTCACGAAGTTCGTGAGCATGCCGCCGAGCCAGCGGGAGTTGACGTAGGGCATGCCGCAGCGGTCGGCCTGCGTGGCGATGGATTCCTGGGCCTGCTTCTTGGTGCCGACGAAGAGGATGGTGCCGCCCTTGGATGCGGTCTTGGACACGAACGTGTACGCGTTGTCCAGGCCGACGAGGGTCTGCTTGAGATCGATGATGTAGATATCGCCGCGATGGCCGAAGATGTACGGCTTCATCTTGGGGTTCCAGCGACGGGTCTGATGCCCGAAGTGCGCGCCTGCGTCGAGCAGGGTCTTGATGCCGACTTTCGTCATAGCTCTCTCCATTCGTTAAGCCTCTGCCCAAGGTCTTCCCCGCTCCGCAGCCTTTTTCGGGTGGCCACTCGCGGATGGCGGGTCGCTCGGACATGTGAAATATAGAAACTCAAGCAGTATACCCTTCCCGGAAGGAAAGACAACCGCGCCCCGCCGTTCGGGCACGGTTGTTCCACAGGACGCGCATGCAGGCGCGGCGCCTACGCGAAGCGGCCGGGATGCGGCTGCGCGGTCGCAGGGCGCATGCGGGCGCGATGCCGTTTCCGCTTCGAGCCCGCCCTGCTTCAAGCGGCTTCTAGCTCACCCATTCGGGAAGCCGGCCCGCATCCACGGCGGCCAGCGCGCGCACGACGTTGCGACGGCTGATGGATCCGACGAAGCGCCCGGCCGAGATGACGGGGAGCTTCTTGATGCGGCGCTCGGCCAGGATCTTGCAGGCGTCTTCCAGCGCCATGCCCGCATCGACCGCGATCACGCGCTTGGTGGCGATTTCCATGACGTTCAGGCTGCGCATCGCATCCAGACGATCCTGGAACGTGCGATCCTCGCCGACGCGGAAGACCGTCGAGCCGTCGGAGAACGTGAAGTCCTCGCTGCCCAGATACTTCATCACATCGCCGTCGGAGATGAAGCCGACGACCGCGCCGGCGCCGTCCGTGACGGGCAGGCCGCTCGTGCCGCTCTGGGCGAAGATCGCCAGGGCATCGCCCACCGTGCCATCCTCAGGGACGTTCGCGCAGGCGCGGTCCATGACGTCGGAAACGACCCATTCGAGCGCCGGCTTGGAGCGGAGATCGGCGACGGGCGCCTCGTCCGAGAAGGCGGCGGAAGGAGCTTCGCCCTTCGCATCCTTCACGAGAAGCAGGATGATGAGGAAGACGGCGACCATGAGCGCGGATACGCCGATGAACGCCATGCGGTCGCCCGCGAACGTCTGCATGGTCGCGTCGGATGCGGACATGACCGTCGCGCCCAAGGCCGTCAAGCTCACGATGAACGCCGTTCCGAACGAGATGCCCACCTGATTGATCGTGGAGGAGATCGCGTTGCCGTGCGGGACCATGTCGTTGGGCAGCGCATTGATGCCCCAGGTGTTGATCGGCATCATGACGCACTGCACGCCGATGACCATGAGCGTGTAGGGCACGGCGACGATGATGATCGAGGTGTCGATGCCGCACGCGGCAAGACCGCAGGCCGCAAGCGCGGCGACGGCGCCTCCCGAAAGCGCGATGGCGCGCGCGCCGTAATTGTCGAACAGACGGCCGGCGACGACGCTCATACCAGCGCCGATGGCAGCACCCGGAAGCATGACCAGGCCCGACACGGTGGCTGATTCACCAAGCACGCCTTGGATGTAGAGCGGCACGACGACCGAGCAGCCTCCGAACACGGCGGCCTGGAGCAGCGCGACCGCGATGACGCCGATACGGTATTCGCGGATCTTCAGCACGCCCACGCGCAGCATCGGCGACTCGAGCGCGAGCTGACGACGCGCGAACACGCCGAGAAGCGCCAAGCCTACGATCATGAGCAGCGCGGACACGACAGGGTTGCCCGAGGCGAACGTGGAAAGCCCGTAGAGCAGCCCCACCATGCCGCAGGCGAGCAGGATGACGGAAGGAACGTCGAACGATGCGCGTTCGAAGCCTTTCCGGTTTTCGAGGAAGAACCCGGCGACGATGACGACGGCGACGGCGAGCACGACCACGATCACGAAGAGCGCACGCCAGCCGACCGAATCGATGAGAATGCCCGAGATCGAGGGGCCGACGGCAGGAGCGAAGCTGATGACCAGGCCGACGATGCCCATGGCCGAACCGCGGCGCTCGCGCGGGAAGAGCAGGATGATGAGCGTGAAGACCATCGGCATGACCACGCCGGTTCCGCACGCCTGCATCACGCGCCCGAGCAGCAGCACGGGAAACGCCGGGGCGGCAGCCGCGACGAGGGAGCCGAGGGCGAACATCGACAGCCCTCCCATGAACAGCCTGCGTGTGCTGAACCGACCGACGAGAAATGCGTTCAGGGGAATGACGACGGCCTCAACCAGAGCATATCCCGATGTCAGCCACTGAACCGTCGTCGCATCGACAGCCAAGTCGGCCATGATCGTCGGCAGCGCCGGCGACAGGAACGTCTGATTGAGGACCACGAGCAGCGTGCCGGCAAGCAGCACGATGACCATGACCTTCTCGTTGCGAGAAAGACCCATGCGAATTACCTCTTCTGTTAGGAGTGGTTGGCCCGACCATAGTAGGAACATTCCGGCCGAAAGAACGGGAACGCGGCGGCCATACATCGAATGAACGTCTTTCATCCATCATTCATCTGGGATTATGAAGGAATCGTCTCCCAGGATCGAACGGATGCGCAGGCCGGTTCCCGCCGTTTCGCGAAACGCCGTCCGTCGCGCGCGGAACGTTGCCCTGCGGTCGCTTCGCCCCGCTCAGGCGCGCGTGTTGATATGCACGTGAGGCGCGTCGACATACCCATGCATGGCGCCCATATAGACGAAGTAATCCGCGACCTCGTCCGCGAGGCTTTGATCGTGCGTCGCGATGACGAGCGTCTTGCCGGCCGCCTTCAGCTCCTTGAAGAACCCGAGCAGCCACCGGCGCGTTTTCCGATCGAGCCCGTTGAGAGGCTCATCGAAGCAGTATGCGTCGGGATTCATGCTCATGATGCAGGCGATCGCGACCTTCTTCTTCTCGCCGCCGGACAGGTGGTACGGCGCGCGCGAACGCAGGCGGTCGAGGCCCATCATCGAGCAGGCATCGTCGACCCTGCGCGCGGTCTCCGCCTCGGAAAGCCCCATCTGACGAGGACCGAACGCGATCTCGTCCTCGACGCTCGAACAGAAGAGCTGAGCGTCGGAATCCTGGAAAACGAACCCTACGCGCTGGTGGAGCCGCTTGGCGAAGGACGCGTCTTTCATCGCGCGCGCATCCACCTCGACGCCGTCGAACCGATAGCTTCCGCGTTGCGCGAACACGAGCCCGTTCATCGCGCGCAGAAGCGTGGACTTCCCGCTGCCGTTGTCCCCCATCAGCACCGCGCTGTCGCCGATGGCGATCGACAGGTCGATGTGCGAGAGGACGGGCTCGTCATCGTAGGCGAAGCAGAAATCGCGGAATTCCATGAGCGGCGTGCGCGACGCATGGGGCGCATCGTGGTCGTGGGCGGGCGACTCTCTGTCCGCATCGGAACGGGTCGAGCGCACCGGCGCCGATTCCTTCCACGCGATCGGCGGCTCCGCGTCCGCGTCGGGATAGGTTCCGGAAATCATCGGGGCATCAGTCCTTGAAGGTACATGAACGCGGCCGCAAGGCACGCGATCAGACAGATCCAGCATGCATCGACCGCAGGCCGCGCAGGGCCCTTGGCGTGCGTCTCGTATTCCCCGTCGAATCCTCGGCAGCGCATGGCATCGAAGGTGACTTCGGCGGATTCCTTCGATTTCAGGAACACGACCCCTGAGACGCCGCCCACCGCATCGCCCTTGCGCGCGTTACGGCCCACGCTGCGCAGCTTCAGCGCGGTGAGGACTTCGAGCGCGACTTCCCCGAGGCGCACGATGTTCTTGAGCGCCAGATCCATGGTCAGGATGAAGAGGCTCGGCACGCGAAACGTGCGCAAAGCGGATGTGAGCTGGTTATAGGGCGTGGTCACGGCCATCGTCAACGCGATGGAGACCGATACGAGCACCTTGACGGACAGCAGAACGGCCGAATGGGGCTGCCCGAAGAAGGCGGCGGGGGCCATGAGCGCGAAGGTGAGTGCCGACGAAACGAGCGCGACGCCCACGACGCGCTTGAGATGCGCCGCCGGCAGCAGGCAGAGACGCGCGAGCACGCCCGCAAGCACGATGAGCGTGAACACGAAGTTCGTCGAAAGCGATGTCATGAGGATGCAGGCGAAAGCGACGAAGAGCTTCACGGGCGCCGTCGGAGAAAACGGAGCCGATGCGCCGTCATCAAGCCTGAACTGGGAAAGCACCGTCGCGATGGACGACATGCTTCCCGAGATGTAGCGATCGCGGTCATGCGGAGGCACGAAGTCCTCGGACGCAAGAAGCCATGGCGGCAGGGCGTTACGCATACGCGGCGCGCCGCAGACGGCCTCGGCCCCGCCTTCCCTCATATCTTTCACGATTCCCCCTGCGCATCCGTATCCGAGCGTGAGGCCGGACTATGCCGCGTCTCACTCTCGGATTGTACCTACGCCGCGCGGGCACGGCGCGTCCATACGCGAAAAACCCGCGAGCCGCTATGCGCGGCTCGAAGGGCCGTCGAAATCGACCGTGGGCTTCGACGCGAACGCGAACAGGCGGAATGCGATCACAAGCAGCGCAACGCCGATGATGGCGCTCAATATGTATCCGACGGCTTCGGGCATGGCGCCGATGGAATAATCGGGCATGGCGGCCGCCCATTCCCAACCCTCGAAGCCGGCGGGCGTGTAGCCGACAAGATCCGCGAGGTCTTCCGCACCCCATTCCCCCCAGGCATCGCCCGTGGCGATAAGCCCGAGCGGGGTCAGCACCACGAGGGCGGCGATCAGCGCGAACGCCGGCGCGAGCGCGCGCCCGGACGGCGTGGCGGCATCTTCGAGGCCGAATCCGGGAACCGTGCGGCGCAGAAACGCGAGAATGCCCGCCGTGAAGATGACTTCGACCGGACCCCAGACGGCGAGGTGCCCGATGAGCATGGCCGGAACCGAAACCGAAAGGGGGTACGGGCAGTACAGGGCCGCGCCGGCGGCATCGGTGAAAAGAATGGGCTGGATGCCGAACTCCAGCGCGGCGCACAAAGCGGCGCAATTGATGCCGACGTATGCGCCGATGCCTGCGGCGACGAGCTCGCGCTTCAGGTCGGAGGAACCGCCGCGAACGAGCGAGTAGACGCCGTAGCCCACGAACGGCATGACGACGGCCATGTTGAAGCAGTTGGCGCCCAGGGCCAGAATGCCGCCGTCGCCGAAAAGCACGGCTTGGATGATGAGCGCGATGGATACCGCGATCGTGGCGGCCCAGGGGCCGAACAGCACGGCGACCAACGTCGCGCAGACGGCATGGCCCGTCGATCCGCCCGGAATGGGAATATTGAACATCATGGAGAGGAAGCAGAACGCCGCCGCGATGCCGAGCAGGGGCATCTTTTCGCGCGGCACCGTCTCGCGCACCTTCTTGATGGCGAATCCCCAAATGGGGACCATTACGGCGCCGAAAACGCCGCAGGTGGACGGACTCAGGTAGTTCTCTGGAATATGCATGGCGCATCCCTTTCCGGTCGGGAAGGCCTCGCGCGATGAGGGAGCGCCGTCGGAGATGCGCACGCACGCGGCCCTTCCCCGACCGAGCGCCTATGCATCCCTCGGACCATCCCTTTCTCCGCTTGGCCTCAAGTATTACGTTATTTAAAATCGTAGCACTTTTTCGCATGAAAACGATGCGTAACGAAATGAGAAGAATCGCAACGGACGCCCTGCGCAGGCGAACGCGCATTATATAATGCTCCTCCAAACCACGCGCCGCTGCGCGCACGGCACCTTCCGATAGACGTGCTCATCAACGCCATGCCTTCGATGACCCCTGATGAACCCGCCGATCGGGGATCGTCCGCCGCAGGCGACGCACCCTTTGCACGAACGAAAGAAGATGACCCATGTCTGATTTCATCGCCCCTGAATACGATTCCGTGCGCCGTGACCTCAAGACGATCGAAGACATCGAGGCCTCGACCCTGCGCCCGCTGGCCCCGAAGCAGATCAGCGGCATCTATCGCAGGGCCGAGCTGCCGGTGCCCGAGGTCATCGACCGCTGCGCAGGCATATCCATCTTCGGCCGCACGCTCAAGTCCTGGATCTTCTCAACCGACATCGCCGTCATCCGCAACTGCGACGCCGATGCCGTGCTGTCCGTCTACCCGTTCACCTGTCAGCCCATCATCACCAAAGCATTGATCGCGACATCGGAGCGCCCGGTCTTCACCGGCGTGTCCGGCGGAAAGACCACGGGCACGCGCTCGGTCGAGCTCGCGCTCGAATCCGACATGCAGGGGGCGGCGGGCGTCGTCGTGAACTCCCCCACCCCCGTTGCGGTCATCAGCAGCATCTCGCGGCTGATCGACATCCCCGTCATCGCGACGGTCACCGACTTCGACGACATCGTCCTCGAGAAAATCGAGGCCGGGGCCCGCATCATCAACGTCGCCGCCGGCGTGCGCACGGCCGATGTGGTGCGCGAGCTGCGCGCCGTATTGCCCGATGTGCCTATCATCGCATCGGGCGGCAAGACCGACGAAAGCATCCTGACGACCATCGAAGCCGGCGCCGACGCCATCTCCTGGACCCCGCCGAACATCCAGGAGATCCAGCACATCGTCATGGAGCGCTATCGTTCCATGTAGCACCCCGTGCGACGAGGCGCCGGCCCGATCGAAGAGCCTCGGACGCGCCGGCCTTCGCCGCATTCGTTCGCACCATCGACCGTCCGTATTCCCTACCAGAAGAAACGAGCATACGATGTTCAATGAGAAGCTCGACGGGATCGTCGACCAGATCGCCCGGAAATACGACGTGCAGGAGATCTCCTTCACCGATCCCCAGCGTCACTTCCCCAGCCGCACCGCCATCATCGACATCGTGAAGAACGTCCGGCGCGTCATGTTCCCCCGCTATTTCGGGGACGAGGTCCCGTGCGGCTCGGGTCCCAAGTACTTCATCGGCGACACGCTGTCGAAGGTGGAATGCGCGCTGCACGAACAGGTGCGGGAGGCGCTGCTCTTCCGCGACGGCGATGCGATCGGCTATCACGACGCCGACACGCGCGCGAGCGAGATCTGCTCGACGTTCTTCTACCGCCTGCCCGCGTTGCAGGACCTGCTTCTGAAGGACGTGCAGGCGGCCTTCGACGGCGATCCGGCGGCGCAGAGCAAGGAAGAGATCATCTTCTCGTATCCGGGATTCTTCGCCATCTACGTCTACCGCCTCGCGCATGAGCTGTATCTGCAGAACGTGCCTTTGATTCCGCGCATCATGAGCGAGTACGCGCACAGCGGCACCGGCGTGGACATCAACGCGGGCGCTACGATCGGCGAATACTTCTTCATCGACCATGCGACCGGCGTCGTCATCGGCGAGACCACCGTGGTAGGCGATCATGTGAAGATCTACCAGGGCGTCACGCTCGGCGCGCTTTCGACGCGCGCAGGGCAGAAGCTCAAGGGCATCAAGCGCCATCCCACCATCGAAGACCATGTGACCATCTATTCAGGCGCGAGCATCCTCGGCGGAGAAACGGTGATCGGCGAGGGATCGGTCATTGCGGGCAACGCCTTCGTCACCTCGTCGGTGCCGAAGAATTCGCGCGTGGCGCTCAAGAACCAGGAAGTGCGCGTGCGCCAGCCCGGCGAGCAGGAAGACCCCTGGTTCTACGTCATCTAAGATCGGTCGGCACGGCCGCCTGCACGGCTTCGGCGGCCTTCAGTCGGCTTCAGGATCGAGGGAAGGCGGCATCGATGGCGATGGCGGCGCCTGTTTCAGCCGCGCCGTTCTCTATGCAGCGCCCTCGATGCCGCTGTCATGGCCATCGGTCTCGCTTCCTTCGATAACCCGCACAGACTACCCGTTCGAACCTGCCGCGCTACACGGCGAACGTCGCGCGCACCAGGTATTCGATATTTCCCTTCGTGCCGGTGATGGGGCTTTCGACGACGCCCGAGACGGTGAAGCCCGCCTCCGCGAGCGCCGCTTTCACCTCTTCGACCGTACGCAGGCGCACCGCCTCGTCGGTGACGATGCCATGGTCGGTCTCGCCGTGCGCGCTTTCGAACTGGGGCTTGACGAGCGCGATAAGGACGCTGCCCGCATGGCACAGCCGGGCGAACACCCCGGCGAGCGACGCGAGCCCGATGAACGAGAGGTCGGCCACGAGCACATCGAACGGAGCGCCGAGATCGGCAGGGTCGGCCGTGCGGATATTGGTGCGCTCGAAGACGCGCGTGCGCGGGTCGGTGCGCACCTGCCAGGCAAGCATGCCGTAGTTCACGTCCACGCAGGCGACGCCCTTCGCGCCGCGCTGCAGGAGGCAGTCGCTGAATCCGCCGGTCGAGCTGCCGATATCGATGCAGGAGCATCCTTCGACCGCCTGCTCGAAAGCATCGAGCGCCCCTTCGAGCTTATAGCCTCCGCGCGATACGTACTTGCGCCGGCCCTTGACCGATAGGTCGGCATCGGGAGCGACCGGAACCGCGGCGCTCGCGGCGAACGCATCGTTCACCTTGACCTCGCGGGCGAGCACCGCGCGCAGGACGGCTTCCCTGTCGGGAAACATGCCGCGATCGACGAGCTCGTCATCCAGCCGGCGCTTCTTCGCCTTGCGCGCAGCGCTCTGCGCGCCCGATGCATGCGGCGACATCGCAGGAGCCTTATGCGAGCGTGACCGACAGGCGTTCGGCGACCGATCGCGCGATGCCTTCGGCATCGATGCCTATCGCATGATGCAGCAGCGGCACCTTGCCCTGCTGAACGAACTCGTCAGGAATGCCGATGGTCATCATGTCGGGAATGCGCGCCAGGTCGCGTGCGTGATCGACGACCTCGTGGATGACCGCCTCGCCGACGCCGCCCTGGATGACGCCTTCCTCGAGGGTCACGATAAGCCTGCAGTCGCGCGCGGCGGACATGACGGCCTCCATATCGAGCGGCTTCACCCAACGCATATCCACGACGCGCACCGAAAGCCCTGCGGCCTCGAGCGCGTCGGCCGCGCCCTCGGCCTCCTGCACCATGCGTCCGAACGCGAGCAGCGCGACATCGGAGCCTTCCCGCACCAGGCGCGACACGCCCGGCTCGAAGGTTTCGGGTTCGGAAGGAAGCGCGACGCCGCGACCGGCCCCGCGCGGATAGCGCAGAGCGACGGGGCCGTCCAACGCCAGAGCTGTATGCAGAGCGGATACGAGTTCCGCCTCGTCTGAAGGCGCGAGCACGCGCATATGGGGAACCATGCGCGTATAGACCAGGTCGAAGACGCCATGATGCGTGGGGCCGTCGTCGCCGACGAGGCCGCCGCGATCGATGGCGAAGACCACGTGCAGGTCGGGCAGGGCGTTGTCGATGATCATCTGGTCGATGGCGCGCTGTAAGAACGTGGAATAGAGCGCGACGACCGGAAGCTTGCCGTTCGCGGCAAGACCGCTCGCAAGACCGACGGCATGCTCCTCGGCGATGCCCACGTCGATGAACCGATCGGGGAATTCGGACGAGAACTTCGCCAGGCCGGTGCCGTCCTTCATCGCGGCCGTGATGGCCACGACGTCTTCGTTGTCCTTCGCCTCGCGCACGAGCGCGTCGGAAAACACGTTCGTGTACTTCGGGGCGGCATTATTGGATGCGAGGGGCTTGCCGGTGCGTATGTCGAAGGGGCTGATGCCATGGAATATGCTGGGGTTCTTCTCGGCCGGGCCGTAGCCGCGGCCCTTCTTCGTGACCACGTGGATGAGCACGGGGACGTCCGAATCCAGCACGGCGGAAAGGATGCTCTTGAGCGCCGGGATGTCATGGCCGTCGATAGGAGCGGTGCATACGAGTCCGAGCTGCTCGAACAGCATCTCGTCGGGAATGATGAACTGCTTGATGGAGTCTTTCAGGCCGCGGCTGATGTTCAGGAAGCCGCGCGACGCCTTCCCGCCCGATTCCAGGCGCTCCTGCAGCTGGTCCTTGCGCGTGGTGTAGGCGCGCGAGGCGCGCATGCGGCCGAGGTAGTTGGCCATGGCGCCGACACTGCGTGAAATGGACATCTCGTTGTCATTCAGAATGACGGCCATCTGGGTCTGCGTCTGGCCGATGTGGTTCAAGGCTTCGAAGGCCATGCCGCCCGACAGTGCGGCATCGCCGATGATAGCCGCTACCTTCTCATGGCTTCCGCGCAGGTCGCGGGCCATCGCGCAGCCGAGCGCGACCGAAAGCGAATCGGATGCGTGACCCGAGGGATGCACGTCGTAGGGGCTTTCGGACGGCTTCGGAAAGCCCGAGATGCCTCCGAAGGTCCTGAGCGTATCGAAGTCCTTCGCGCGACCGGTGACGAGCTTATGCGCATAAGCCTGATGCCCCACGTCGAAGACGAGCTTGTCGGTCGGGCAATCCATGACGGCGTGGCACGCGAGGATGAGCTCGACCACGCCGAGGCTCGGGCCGATGTGGCCACCGTTGTTCGACGTGGTGTAGATGATCTGCTCGCGAATCTCATGGGCGAGACGTGCGAGCTGATCGTCCGTGAGCGTCTTAAGATCGGCCGGAGACTCGATCGAGTCAAGCAAGCGAATAACCATAGGCGGAAGGTTCGGCAGGTCTACAGGCCCGCGTCGCCGTCCCTCCTCTCGGATTGACCGGACGCCGTATCGTCGCCGATGGCTTCGGACGACGCGGGGGAAGGATTCCCAGCGACAGCATCATCATCGGTGCTGGTCAGCTGTTCAAGAAGATCAGTTGCCTGCATGCCGAGCTTCACGGCCTCGTCATAGAGCGCAAGCGCTTCGTCAAGAGTCACGCCCTCTTCCCTGACCTGGCCGTCGATCGCCGTCAGGCGATCGCGTATCTCCGTGAACCCACGCTGATCTTCCATGGGAAACGTCCTTAGTCCTCGACCGAAAGCGCAACGGCGGCGACCTCGGGAGCAGCCGGAGCCGCACCGTCGGCGGCGAAAGCCGCCGATACCTCGGGTTCGGCGGTTGCAGCGGTTCCTTCGACCGTTTCGATGGGTTCGGATTCGACCGCATCTTCAGACCCGTCGGCCGCAGGGGATTCCGCCGGCTCGGCGGACGCGGCATCATCGGGCGCGGACGCCGCATCGGAATCGGAGCCGGAACCGGATGCCTGCTCGTCCAGATCGCGCGCGACGCGACCGAGCAGGCCGTTGATGAAGCGGTAGGAATCGTCTCCGCCGAATTCCTTGGCGATTTCGACGGCTTCGTTGATGGATACGGGGATCGGCACCGCGTCGACGTACTTCATCTCGTACACGGTGATGCGCAGAAGCTCGCGATCGACCATGGGCATGCGGTTGACGGCCCAATTCGCAGAGCGTTCGCTGATGATGCGGTCGATTTCCGCACGATGGGCGGAAAAGCCCAGCAGCAGAAGACGGCCGTATTCATTGAGACCGGCTTCCTCGGGGATATCGCCCTCTTCGAGGATCCGGTCCACCGGCTTACCGATGATTTCGCTCTGATACAGCACCGAGGCGGCCGAACGGCGGCCGAAGGTGTGCTCTTGACGCTTGGCTTTTCCCATGTGGCGCTGACCCTATTCTCCGAAGACGATGCCGTCGACGAAGACGTCGACCGACGCGACGGCGAAGCCGATCTGCGTTGCGACCGCATCCACGACCGCCGTGCGGACCTTTTCGGCCACCTCGGGGATGACCTTGCCGTATTCGACGTCGATATGGACGGCCACGTTGATCTGCTGCGCGTCATCCATCGTGACGTCGACCGCAGGAGCAGGCTGGGCGCTCTTGGGCGCGAAGCGCGAACGAAGCCCGGAAAGGGACGACGCGCCGACGCTGGCCACGCCTTCAATGTCTTTCGCCGCGAGGGAAACGATGGTTTCCATGACGCCCGGCGCGAGGCCGAGGCCGTCGATATACAGTTCTTCGCTCATGGCTGGTCCTTTCATGGAGCCCGTATATACGCAGTTGCCCATTGTACCGCACGCGGCCGCTCGCAATCGAAGGCGCGCCTGTTCGATGAAGAAAGACCATGAGGAGCCGGATCGCCCCGCATCCTCTTCTTTTCGAAGGATGCGGGGCGACCTGGAAACGGACTATCCGTCCGAAGATGCCGCTTCGACGCGCATGCGCGCTAGAACGCGATGTCGATGAAGTCGGTGCGCGCTTCCCCGGCCTGGAAGATGGCCGTATCGAGCACGCGCTTGTGGAACGGGATCGTGGTCGGGATGCCCTCGATGGCGAATTCGTCGAGCGCGCGGCGGGCGCGCTGGAGCGCCTCTTCGCGATCGGATCCCCAGACGATGAGCTTGGCGACCATGGAATCGTAGTAGGGCGAGATCTTCGCGCCTTGGGTGAGGTATGTCTCGATGCGCACGCCAGGACCGGTCGGTACCTCGAAACGCGTGATGGTGCCGGGGCTCGGACGGAAATCGTTGTCCGGATCCTCGGCGTTGATGCGGAACTCGATGGCATGTCCGTTCGGCGAGAACGGCGCGCGCGACGCGCACCGCATCGGTTCGCCCGCAGCGATACGCAGCTGCTCCTTGATGATGTCCACGCCGGTGATCTGCTCGGTGACGGGATGTTCCACCTGCACGCGCGTGTTCATCTCCATGAAGTAGAATTTGCCGGACTCGTCGAGCAGGAACTCGATCGTGCCGGCATTGCGGTAGTCGACCGCGCGCACGGCCTTGATGGCGGCGACGCCCATCGCGCGACGCAGCTCGGGCGTGAGCGCCGGCGACGGCGCTTCCTCGAGCAGCTTCTGATGGCGACGCTGGATAGAGCAGTCGCGTTCGCAGAGCGAGATATGGTTGCCGAAGTCGTCGGCCAGAACCTGGATTTCCACGTGGCGCGGGCGCAGCACGAGCTTTTCCAGGTAGACGTCTCCGTTGCCGAATGCCGCCTGGGCCTCGGCCTTGGCAGCCGAGAACGCGCCGTCCAGATCCTTCGGGTCGTGCACCTCGCGCATGCCCTTGCCGCCGCCGCCGGCCGATGCCTTGATGAGCACCGGGTAACCGACGCGATCGGCGAAGGCACGGGCATCCTCGACGTCTTCGATCACGCCGTCGGAGCCGGGAACGGTAGGAACGCCGCAGGCGGTCATCGTCTCGCGGGCGGCCGCCTTGTTGCCCATGCGTTCGATGCAGTCGGGCGACGGGCCGATGAAGACGAGATCGTTGTCGGCGCAGGCGCGGGCGAAGTCGGCGTTTTCGGCGAGGAAGCCGTAGCCGGGGTGCACGGCTTCGCAACCGGTGGTGTTCGCCGCCGCAATGATATTCGACATGACCAGGTACGACTTGCCGGCAGGCGCAGGTCCGATGCAGACCGCCTCGTCGGCGTAGCGAACGGGCAGCGTGTCGCGGTCGGCCTCGGAATACACCGCGACCGTCTTCACGCCCAGCTCGCGGGCCGCGCGCATGATGCGCAGGGCCACTTCGCCGCGATTGGCGATGAGGATCTTCTTGAACATGGGATCTACGCTCCCTCGCCCGCGTCGGCCTCGCGATACGGCTCGATATAGAAGAGCGCCGTGCCGTATTCGACCGGCGAGGCGTCTTCGACGCAGATCTCGCGCACGATGCCCATCTGGGGCGCGCCGATCTCGTTCATGAGCTTCATGGCTTCGACGATGCAGAGCGTCTCGCCGGCAGCGACCTCGTCGCCCACCTTGACGAAGGCAGGCTCGCCGGGAGCGGGGGCGGCGTAGAAGGTGCCGACCATCGGAGCGGAGACCTTCACCCAGTTGGCAGGACGGGAATCTTCCTCGGCAGCAGGCGCGGCCGCAGGGGCTGCGGCAGGCTGGGCGGCAGGAGCCGCTGCTGCGACGGGAGCTGCGGCAGCGGAAGCCGCAGGAGCCGCGCCGGGCATCCTGATGCTGATGCGCATGCCGTCCTCTTCGACGGTGATTTCGCCTACGCCGGAATCCTCAACGACCTTCGCGAGCTCGCGAATCTGGCTGATATCCACGTAATCGTCCTCCTTGGTCTGGTTGGACTCGTTTTCGAGCAGGAACTCCACCTTCTCGGTGGCGCGATGCTTGGACAGGTAGTTGCGCGCCTCGTTCGGGAAGAGGGCGTACATGAGCACGTCTTCCTCGGATTGGGCGAGGTCGCCGATCTCTTCCGCGACTTCATCGTAGGTGGTGGTGACGAGCGAGGCGGGAGACGCGTCGGGAGGCAGCACGCTGTCGGATGCGCCGACGACCTTCTTGAAGACGTCGGGGTCGATCGGACCGGGCGCCTTGCCGTAGTAGCCGCACAGGTAGTCCTTCATTTCCTTGGAGACGATGCTCCAACGGGAGCCGGTGAGCACGTTGAGGACGGCCTGCGTGCCGACGATCTGGCTCATAGGCGTGACGAGCGGCGGATAGCCGACCTCGGCGCGCACCTTCGGGATTTCGACCAGCACCTCGTCCAGGCGATCGGTCGCCTTCTGGATTTCCAGCTGGGCCACGAGGTTCGACATCATGCCGCCGGGCACCTGATGGCTGAAGACCTTCATGTGCGCGAGCGACGTCACGCCGCGGTTATAGTGGCCGCGCTTGCGGACCTCTTCCCAGTAATCGGCGATTTCGAACAGGAGATCGATGTCGTAGCCTGTGTCGTACTTGCTTTCGCGCAGCGCGGCGACGACGGTTTCGACCGCGGGATGGCTGTTGCCGAAGGCGAGCGGGGCGGACGCGGTGTCGGCCACGGCGACGCCGGCCTCGGCGGCCTTGAGGATGTTGGTGGGCGCCATGCCGCCGACGTAGTGGCAATGCAGGTGGACCGGCAGGCCGACTTCGGCATTCAGGACGCTGACCAGGCGTTCCGTTCGATATGGCGTGAGCATGCCCGCCATGTCCTTGATGGCGATGGAGTCGGCGCCAAGATCTTTGAGCTGCTGGGCGTATTCGATATAGGCATCCAGCGTGTGCACCGGCGAGACGGTGTAGGAGATGGCCGGTTCGAACCAGCCGCCGCAGGCCTTGACCGCCTCGGCGCTGTCGATGACGTTGCGGATGTCGTTCAGGGCGTCGAAGACGCGGAAGACCTGCACGCCGTTCTTCTTGGCGCACGCCGTGAAGCGGTTGATGATGTCTTTGGAATAGTGCTTGTAGCCAACCAGGTTCTGACCGCGCGTCAGCATGGAGAGATCGGTGTTGGGGGTCAGGCGCTTGATGGAACGCAGGCGTTCCCAGGGGTTTTCGTCCAGAAACCTCAGGCAGGTGTCGAACGTGGCGCCGCCCCAGGCCTCGATGGCCCAGTAGCCGACCTTGTCCATCTTCGGCAGGATGGGCAGCATATCGCCCAACTGCATACGCGTCGCCCAAAGGCTCTGCTGGCCGTCACGGATGGTGGTATCCATGAGCTGCAAACCTGGCATGCTTCACCTCTTCGGAGTCGATTCGCCGCGCTTCCCCGCGCAGTCGATAGCTGATCATTATACGCAGCGCGTCGGAAACGCCCCGCGTCAGCTTGGTGAACATCAGGTAAAAGGCAGAGCTGGTGTGAGCGGGCGACTGAGGGGATCGCGCGACTGCAAGGCTCGGCGATCAAACGACGCGAACCGCCCGTGCGCTAGAGATACTTCAATGCGATGTCGGCAGCGGAGATGGTTTCGGAATCGGCATCGAACGCGGCCTTAGCGACTTCCCACGCCTGAAGGTCGAGCTCGTCTTCGATGCGCTCGAGAGTTGCATTACCCGCGGAATCAATGCCCGGGGAACCGATAGCCATCTTGGAACCCTCGGCGGAAACCTTCTCTTTTTCAAAGCGCATAGCCATACGGACCTCCCTCCACGCTTCAGCATCCTAGCATGGAATCCATCCCGTCCGATCAGCATCTGTTGGAGGCTTTACTTTGAGCCACGTCTTCATACTGTCTTCGGATGGAGACAGTATAAGCAAAACGAAGACCCATACTCCGTTCTCCTCGTGTCGTTGACAAAGAGTTAGCCCGCACATACACTCTGGAAAACGCAGTTCCGAAAGACGGAGCCTTGCCATGGATGATGCGCAAATGTGGGGAAGCACTCTGACTCCCGAACAAGAAGCCGAATTGCACGACAAGGATGTCAAACGCGCGAATTTCTGCTTGAACCTATGCCCAGGGTGCAGGGCGGCCCGCAAGAAGCAGCATGGGTTCTGGTATCAGGCGGTACGCGCGAGCGACGACAAGCTGTGCCCCTGGTGCTCCTCATACGCTCGGGCAGTGGGCAAACGCGCCTACGAACCCGTTTCCGATGAAGAGATCGACGCCATTCCTGGACTCGAGAAGACCAGATGACCCGCCTCGAAGACCACTATCGGCTGCATCCCTTCCCCTTCTTCGTCGTCCATATGGCGGGAATCGTCGCATTCTTGGCTTCCATCATCTCCGGCATCATGCTCATGACGAACCCGAGTCTGGACAACACCGCGCACATGGTGCACCGCATCTCCAGCGCGGCGCTGCTCCTCCTGTTCGTCGCGGGCATGGCGGAGGCCGTCATCGTGAAGGCGAGGAGCGCAGGCAGGTCCAACCCTCCGTTCGGATACCGCTATCACGCGCTCGCTGATTCGGGATTCAAACGCGACGCCGCCATCTACGCTGCCCACAGCGTTATTTCGTGGGTCGTTTTGCCTTTGGCGCTCGTCGTCATGATCCTGTCGGGATTCCCGTTCGCAGGCTGCCTGCACAGTGCGCATCCGGTTCTCGGCGCTGCCTTCGTGATCCTCGTGGCGGCGCACACGGTTCTCAGCGTCCCTGCGCGGCGCATCCGGGAGGAGATGGACAGGCGTCACGGACCGGCTGCATGACCGCCAGCCAGGCCCGGCCTCCTCTCAGAGGCCGATCGAGAAATGTCGCCGACGTCCATGAATGCGAACGCGACTCCGTATCCGATGTCCGTTCTGATTGAAGAATGAATAGAAGGAGCGTCTTCCTTGTCGTCATGCCGTGCGCGAATTTCCATCGTTGCATCGATCGTCATCATGTAGGTTCGTCTTTCATGTCTAACCTAATCCCTATCTAACCTGCTCCCGGGTCGCGCGGGTCGTGTGCCGAAGGCTGCAAGTCAAACCCTCCCTCAATGCCAAAAAATCAGAGTTTTGTATACCCTATAGGGGTATATTTTCGATACATAAGTTGTAATTACAACTAAATAGTGCATCGCATAAGGCAGTTTCGTTGTAGTTACGACAAAAATAAGGTTCGAGATTCTCTAAACAGCCATATTTTGACACCGGCATCGGATTTCTCGTCGAAAAAGGGGCTATACCCCCTCCCCTATTTTGCTCTCTCTTTGATGCAAGCAGAACGCCGTTGGCAGGTAGATTGATGGAATGGAACCGATAGAATGAAGCCTTGCTCCTGCCCCAACCCGCTATGCTCCCATATCAACCCACTATAAAAAAGGGAAACGGACGCGAATCCGCAATCAGGCGGCATGCACAGGATACGCGCGTAGAAGTCTTACCACGTGCGAAGAAAACCGCCCGACTCGCTTTGAGACGCACCTTTGAAATTCCGTCTCAGTTTCCTAAATCTGAATATCGGGGTGCAGCTCGCGTGGAGCCGGGCGGCGTGGTATCACCGTCGTGCTGGAACGCGGCGATGTATGCGACGGTTGCGCAGCAGGTTGCGCGACAACCTTACAACGGCGTGCGCAGCGGTCCTACATGCGCTTGACGAAGCGGCCGTCGCGCGTGTCGATCTGGAGGACGTCGCCGACATTCACATACATCGGGACCTTCACTTCGGCGCCGGTCTCGAGCGTGGCGGGCTTGGTGGAACCCTGGACGGTGTCGCCCTTGAAGCCCGGTTCGGTGTCGGCGACCGTGAGCTCGACGAACATCTGAGGCTCGACGCCGAGCAGCTCGCCGTCGGCATATTCGAGCGTGACCTCGTCATTTTCCTTCAGCCACTGAGCGTTTGCGCCCACCTGGTCGGCCGGCAGGGAAATCTGCTCGTAGCTCTGCGGATCCATGAAGTAGAAATCCACGCCGTCGTTGTAGAGGTATTGCATCGTGGACTGCTCGAGACGGACGGTCTCGAACTTGAAGCCGGCGTTCACCGTATCGGAAAGCACGCGGCCGTTGCGGATATCGCGCATCTTCATGCGCACGAACGCGCTGCCCTTGCCCGGCTTGACGTGCTGGAATTCAACGATCTTGCACTTCTTGCCGTTGTAGACGATGCACATGCCGTTCTTGAAATCGGCGGTGGAGATGGTTGCCATGGGCTGTTCCCTTCCTATACGCCAGGCGCGCGCCTGGAAGACCTGCATTCCGCCAAGTCGTCCTACCCGGCTGGATTCACGGCGCTAAATTATAACCAGTTCGTGGGTCGATGCGGTGAAAACCTCAAAACCATCAGCAGTTACCACGCCGAAGTCCTCGAGCCGGCATCCCGCTTCCCCGCTCAGGTACACGCCCGGCTCCACGGTCACGACGTTGCCGGCCTCGAGCGGCGCCTCGTTTCGCGGAGAGAGCACCGGGAGCTCGTGGATGTCGATGCCGACCCCATGCCCGAGCCCATGTCCCATCTTGCCGGCGAATCCGTGCTCTGCCAGCACGTATTCCGCACGCTCATGCGCAGCGCGGCCGGTCACGCCGGGGCGCAGCATGGCCTCGACCGTCTCGTTCGCCGCCCGCACGGCATCGAAGATCGCCCGCGTCCGCTCGGTCGCATGGCCCACGGCGACGGTGCGCGTCATATCGGAGCAGTAGCCGCGCGCCCGCGCGCCGAAGTCCATGACCACGAGATCGCCGTCCTCCAGGCGCCTGTCGCCCGGGATGCTGTGCGGCGACGCTCCGTTGGCGCCCGATGCGACGATGGATGCGAATGCGAGGTCTTCCGCGCCCATCTTGCGCATCGTCTGCTCAAGCTCGAAAGCCACCTCGCGCTCGGTCATGCCCACGCGCATGAAGCCGACGATGTGCTCGAACGCCGCATCGGTGATGGCCTGGGCCGCACGCAGACGCTCGATCTCGGATCCATCCTTCACGGCGCGCAGCCGTTTGACGGCATCGGTCGTCTCCACAAGCGTCGGCGACCAGTCCGCGGCGGCGAACGCTTCTTCAAGACGGCGGAATTCACCCAGTTCCATGCTGTCTTCGATGCCGAAGCCGCACAGATCGCGCCCGCGTTGCGCGCCCCGCGCCTCATGGAAGGCCTCGAACGACGCGGCCGCCCAGCGCGCATGCGTCATGCGTTCCTCGTCGACGGTCCACTCCCCCGCATCGGCCGCCACGCGGCAGGCATCCGCATAGCGCGAGTCGGTATGCAGAACCGCCGTCTTCGGCGTGACGAAGGCCAGGTGCGCCGGCTCGTCGTCGAAGACGTCCTCCCACCCGGTCAGCCACTTCACGTTCGACAGATCGCGGCAGTAGAAGTCGGCGACCCCTTCGGCCGCCATCATCGCGCGCATGCGTTCCAATCTGGTCATCGGCAAGCTCCTTCGAATCGTCGGCAGCGCCGTGCGGCGCTCCGTCTTGCATATACAGAAACAGGCGCGAATCCACGAACGACCGCGCATGGTCGTCGCGAGGCGCGGCCGCCTGGGCTGACGCCGCGTCCGCACGCTCTCCGCAGCGAGTCTACCCGTCGGGACAACAACCGCCTCTCTTCGGCTACTTCACGTAGATGCCCCGTCCTTTCAGAACCGCCGTCACACGGGCGCAGGCCTCGGTCGTCGACAACCCTTCGACGTCGACGCAGGCGCAGGCCACCTCCTCGAGCATCGGACGACGCGCGTCCATGATCGAATGCGCGTCGCATCCTTGCGCGAGCAGCGGACGCGTGCGCAGGCTCCTGATGCGCTTCATCGCGCCGTCGCACGAAGAATCGAGGAAGATGGCGAAGCCGCGCTCCGTCAGGATGCGCCTGCCTTCGGGCATGGCGACGGCGCCTTCGCTGCATGACACGATGGCCGGTCCCAGATCGGCGCACGCCGCAAGCGCATGCACCTCGCATGCGCGAAACTTTTCTTCACCCATGTCTTTGAACAGGCGCGACGAATCCCGATGATACATGTTGCGCATATAGGAATCGACGTCGACGGCGGCCACGCCCAGCATGCGGGCCAATCGCCGTGCGATCGTGGTCTTGCCGACCCCCATGATGCCGACGAGAAAGACATTGGTCTTGAGCGTTGGCATGCCGCTCACCTCGACGCCGTCTTGATGCGCGCACGATAGGCATCCAACGCGCGCGCGATATCGGAAAGGGGCCCTTCGCCGAACGTGCGCACGTAGGCTTCGGCCAACACGCAGGCGACCGAGGATTCCGCGCATACGGAAGAGAACGGCGCAAGGCACGCGATGCCGAGGGCATCGGGCGACGCCGCTTGCTCGAGCGTGGTCAGATCGATGCTCGAAAGAATATGCTCTCCCTGATAGCAAGGCAAAACGGTAGAGATGCAGACGATCGGGGCGCCGGTGGACATGCCGCCCGCCACGCCTCCCTGCACGTTACGCGCATAGGTGAAGCCGCGCGTGCGATCGGCCTGCACGCAATCGGGAAATGCGCCGTCCGATGCATGCGCGGATGCATCGCCGAACGCGACCGACGACACCGAAGGCGCGCCCATGACGGCCGCGGCGATGAGCGCCGCAAGGCCACGGACGGGATCGGTCGCGGATCCCAGGCCGGGCACGCAGCCTGTCGCCACGATGCAGAACGCACCGGGAAGAGGCTCGCCTGCCGCGCGTGCAGCGTCGAGCGCCTCGACCATGAGGCGCGAAGCCTGCGGATCGGGGCAGCGCACGGCGGACGTCTCGATATCGAGCGGCGCGAACAGCGCCGCCTTCTGCGCGTCCAGGTCGCGAAGCTCGACCGAACCTATGCGCGAAGAGAACGAGCGCACATCGACGCCCAGCTCGGCCAGAAACGCCCGGGCGGCGAACGCGGCGGCCGCGCGTGCGATCGCATGGCGCAGCGTGACGGCCTGCAGGGCGGACGCGCAGTCGTCTTCGTTCATGCGCAGGAAGAATGCCAGGTCGGCCGTGCCGAAGCGCGGCGTCTGCGAGCCGTGGGCATCGAGGGCCTCGGAAAAGGCGGTGCCGGCGAAATCGACTTCGAGCAGAAGCGGCGCGGCGGAAGACCGATCGCGGGAAAGCCCCGACAGCACGGTTGCGCGCGGAAGGATCTGGGGCGCATCGGGTGCGGAGCAGAAAAGCAGAGCTTCGGCCACGCGATCGAGATCGGTCTGCGCATCGGAGCGCTGCAGGGCGATGCCCGCAGGCATTCCCTCGATAACGGCTATGTAGCGGTCCGCCGAATGTCGCGTGACGTCGATGCGCATGCCCTCTCCCACTCCCACGTTCGCGAGCGATTGTAGCACGGGGAAAACGTGCATCTAAGACGCAGCATAGGCTGGAACAGCATCGACACAGAGCGCTCGGACGGCGGCTACGACTCGGCGTCCATGCCGGCAAGGATACGGCGGTCGACGGCGCGCAGCACGTGCATATAGGCGAGGTCGGCCGTGCAGAGAGGATCGACGTAGAACGCGCGCATGCCGTGCAGATGCGCGCCCAGCACGTCGGTCGCAAGCTGGTCGCCTATACCGACGGTCGCTTCCTTGTGGGTTCCCATCAGGCGCAACGCGCGCCCGTAGGAAAACGGCAGCGGCTTGCATGCCTTCGCCACGATAGGAAGTCCGAGATCGCGCGCATGGTCGTACGCGCTCGCATGGCAGTTGTTCGAAAGGATGCAGGCACGCACGCCGTAGGCGCCGAGCCCTTCGAGCCACGCCCTCACGTCGTCAGGCGCCGCATGGGTATCGCGCGCGACGAGCGTGTTATCCATGTCGAGCAGCACGCAGGAGATGCCGGCATCCCTCAGGTCGCGCGCCGGATCGATGGCGGTCACACGCGTGAAATGCCTGTCGGGACGGAAGAGAAGCATGCGAAACGGGAGACGGCGGAATTACGACGTCTTCGAGGCCGTGTACTCCTGGTACTTGGCGATGGCGGCGTTATGCTCGTCGAGCGTCTTCGAGAACGCGTGGTCGGAATACCCCTTCTCGTTCACGATGAAGAAGTACAGGTAATCGGTCGTCGCGGGATTGCAGGCGGCCTTGAGCGATTCGATGCTCGGATTGCAGATGGGCCCTGCCGGAAGACCCTTGTTGAGATATGTGTTGTACGGGCTTTCGGTCTGAAGATCCTCGGGCGTGACCTCCCCGCCCGTCACATAGCCCATCGTGGCGTCGGACTGCAGCGCCATATCGGCCGCAAGGCGGTTGTAGAAGACGGAAGAGACCTGCGCGCGTTCATCGGGATGGTTGGCATCGGGCGCCGCCTCCTTCTCGATGACGGACGCCATCACGAGCACCTGGTAGGCGCTTAAGCCCTTCGAAGTGGGATACGAATAGTCGAGCGAGGCGACCTCGGTCGCGTACTGATCGAGCATCATGCGGATGACGTCGTCGGCCGTCTTCGCCCCTGAAAGATCGTAGGTCTTCGGAAAGAGGAATCCTTCGAGGGAATCGTCATAGGCGTCGGAAAGAAACGGGTAATCGGACACGTAGTTGGATGCGACAGCCTGCTTCGTGAAGTCGTCCGCCGAGATCGAGCCGGAAGTCGACTTCTCGACGGCGGACGCGATCTGCGCGACCGTATAGCCTTCCGGGATGGTGAGCGTGTCGGCGCTCGAGGCGCCCGACACGATGGTCTTGGCGACCTGCTCGAGCGTCATGCCCGCGGTGAACGTGTACACGCCCGACTTGAATCGGGAATCCAGCCCGGCACCCTTCGCATAGGCCAGAAACTCGTCGGCGTCGGGAACCACTCCGGACGACTCCAGAAGCTTCGCGGTATTGGAGGCCGTCGACCCGTCGGGAATGGTGACCTTGACGTCGGCGGCGACGGCGACCTGCGAGCCGTCGATGTCCTCGGCTTCCGCAGAGCATCCGCGCAGAAGCGACGTGGCGGCGAACGCGGCGATGGCCAGGACGACGATGGCGATGATGGCGCCTACCGCGTAGGGGACCTTGCTCTTGCGCGGCCGGATGTGAGACGTGTCGTAGGTTTTGAATTGGCGCTCGCCTTGGGCATGCACCGCACGGGCACGATGGTTCGGATGGTTGCTGTACGTAATCTGCCTACGGGGCATGCCAGATCCTAACGTTGCTCGGAAGCGTCGTGACCCTGCGCAGGAGCTGCGCCCTTCGAAGCCGGGTTCGAATCAAGCCACGACTGGAGAAATATACTCGCTGCGATCATGTCCACTTTACCGCGCATCGCCCGCTCGTCATAGCCCCCTTCACGCAAAAATCTCTTGGCCTCAGACGAGCTCAAGCGTTCGTCGGAAAAATAAAGGGGCAGGTCGCAGGCTTTCGCGATGCGCTGAGCACGCTCTTTGAGGGAAGCGGCCTGGGGCCCCTGCTCTCCGGCGAGGGTGAAGGGAAGCCCGCAGACCAGAGCATCGGGCATCCAATCTTCGACGAGCATGCGGAAGGATGCCGCGTGCCCGAGGACCTCGGCCGCGGGAAGGACCTTGAGCGGCGACGCAACGCGACCGGCGGGATCGCTGATCGCGATGCCGATGCGCGCGTCGCCGATATCGAGGGCCATGTACCTCACGTGCGCGGCTTTCCTAGGCGCCGAGGAACGCGCGGGCCGCCTCGAGCGCGGCATCCATGCCGGATGCGTCCTTGCCGCCGGCCTGAGCCATCGTCGGCTTGCCGCCGCCGCCTCCCTTGATGTGGGAGGACGCCTGCTTGATGACGTCCTTGGCATTGAAGCCCGCAGCCACGGCCTCGTCGGAGGCGGCGGCCATGACGATCGGCTTGCCGTCGGTCACGGCGCCGAGCACGAGCGCGCCGGGCTTCGGCATGCGTGCGCGGACGACGTCCCAAACGTTGCGCATGGCGCCGCCGTCAAGCCCGTCCACACGGATCACGATCAGCGGATACCCTACATCGACCATCGCATCCAGATACGCCGACGCATCGGATTCGGCGGCCGCCTGCTTGGCACGGCGCGCCTCGGCTTCGAATTCCTTGATAGTCGCCAGGTTCGCGGCGACGCGCGCGGCGACGTCGAGCGGAGCGGACTTGAGCGCGGACGCCGCGGCATCCAGCTCGGCGGCGCGGGCGTTCAGATAGTCGAGCGCGGCATAGCTGGTCACCGCCTCGATTCGGCGCGTGTTGGCGGCGACGCTCGTTTCGGCGACGACCTTCAGCAGGCCGATTTCGGCCGTATTGCGCACATGGCAGCCGCCGCAGAGCTCGCGGGAGAAGCCGCCGGCCTCGACGACGCGTACCGTGTCGCCGTACTTCTCGCCGAACAGCGCCGTCACGCCGGATGCGCGCGCCTCATCGAGCGAGGTCTCGTAGATATTCATATCGGTGGCGGACATGATGACCGCATTCGCGAGGTCTTCGACCTGCTTGATCTCGTCTGCCGTCATCGGCGCGAAATGCGCGAAGTCGAATCGCAGGCGGTCGGGACCGACATAGCTGCCGGCTTGGTTGACGTGATCGCCCAAGACCTGGCGCAACGCGGCATGCAGGATGTGCGTCGCGGTATGGTTGCGCGTGATGCGCGCGCGACGACCGGCGTCCACGGCGGCGGCGACGTCCTCTCCCACCGACAGGGACCCCTTGACGACCTTCACGCGATGGCAGACGAGGCCCGCTTCGGGAGCCTTGGTGTCTTCGACCTGCGCGCGGCCGCCGGCGCCCTCGATGGTGCCCGTGTCGCCGACCTCGCCGCCCATCTCAGCGTAGAATGGAGTCTTCGCGAGCACGAGTTCGGCCTCTTCGCCCTGCTCGATGCGGGCGACGCGCGCGCCGTCCTTGATGAGGGCGACGATGGAAGAGGCGGCTTCGGTATGCTCGTAGCCCACGAAGATGCTGGCGCCGACCTCCTTCAGGGTCTCGGCGTGCACGCCGCCGTAGGTGCTCCACGCGGCCTCGGCGTCGCCCTTGGTGGCAGCGCGGGCGCGGGAACGCTGCTCTTCCATGCAGGCGTCGAAGCCCGCATGATCGACCGTGACGCCGCTTTCGGAGCAGATCTCCTCGGTCAGCTCGATCGGGAACCCGTAGGTGTCATGAAGCGTGAAGGCCGTCTGGCCGGGAAGGACGGAGCCGTCCAGCGCAGAAAGCTCGTCGACCAGGTAGGCCTGGCCCGTGCGCAGCGTGCGGCCGAAGCGCTCCTCCTCGGAGAGGATGATGCGCTCGACGAGCTCGCGGTTGTCGACGATTTCGGGATAGACGTCGCCCATGAGCTCGATGATCTTCGCAAGGTATTCGCCGAGGAACGGGCCTTCGATGCCGAGCTTATGGCCGTGCATGACGGCGCGGCGCAGCAGGCGGCGCAGCACGTAGCCGCGGCCTTCGTTGGACGGCAGGATGCCGTCGGCGATCATGAAGGCGACGCTGCGGCTGTGATCGGCGCAGATGCGCAGCGAAAGATCCACCTTGGCCTGCGCGCCGTCGCCGGCGGTCGCGTTCGTGCCGCCCCGATAGGACGCGCCGGAGAGGCGCTCTCCGACGGCGACCAGGTCGCGCAGCACGTCGGTCTCGTAGTTGGACTGGACGCCCTGCATGATGGCGGCCATGCGTTCAAGGCCCATGCCCGTATCGATGTTCTTCGTGGGAAGCGGCGCGAGCGTGCCGTCCTCCTGACCGTCGAACTGGGTGAAGACGCAGTTCCAGAACTCGAGGAAGCGGTCGCCGTCGTCGCCGGGGGCATCTCCCTCGAAATCGGGACCCTGATCGAAATAGATCTCGGAGCAGGGGCCGCACGGGCCGGTGGGGCCGGCGCGCCAGAAATTGTCGTCCTCGCCCAGACGGGTGATATGGCTTTCGGGAACGCCGAGGGATTTCCAGATCTCGATGGTCTCGTCGTCGTCTTCGAACACGGTGAAGTAGAGGCGGTCCTTGGGAAGCTCGAGCACCTCGGTCGAGAACTCATAGGCCCAGGTGCACATCTCGTGCTTGAAGTAGACGCCGAAGCTGAAGTTGCCGAGCATCTCGAAGAAGCTCAGATGGCGGCCCGTCGTGCCGATGATGTCGATATCGTTGGTGCGCACGCACTTCTGGACGGTGGTGGCGCCGATGTAGTTCGGGTCGAATTCCTTGACGTGCAGGAAGTAGGGCTTGAACTGGACCATGCCGGCGCTCGTGAGCAGAAGGCTCGGGTCGTCGGGGATCAGCGACGAGGAAGGCAGGCGCTTGCAGCCCTTTTCCTCGAAGAATCGCAGATACTTCTCGCGAATTTCCGCGGTGGTCATGTATTTCATGCGGGTAATCTCACTCTCCCCTACGCGCCCGAAGGCGTACTGCCGTCTGGTCATTCGGGCATTGTATCGCAGCGCCTTGCGCGCCTGCGCCTAGACGTGCGCGTTTGCACGGAGCGGACACGAGCATCCATAGATTCTTTATGCAAAGAGAAAAGACGGCCCTCCCTCCGGTTTCATGCGGAAAGGAGCGCCGCTTCCGGCTTCATGCGAGCGGGAACGTCCGCCCTGCCGCCTGCGTCATGCGGGAAGGGACGACGCCCTACTTCTGGCGGCGCGACACCGAGACATCGAGCCCGACGTCGGTGCGGTCGGGATTCGCTTCGGCACGTCCCTGCGCCGAAGCGTCGGCGCCGGCATCGGCGTCGCCGCGCTCATGGCGGTAGGATGCGCTCGAACGGCCGGCCTTGCGCGCGGAGCCTTTGCCGTCGCCGCCGAGCTTGCCCGTGAGGGCGGGCGAGATGGACGTCGTCAGCCATGCCGCGGCGCCCGTCGGCTTCTTAGGCTTGGGGGCGGGGGCGATGGCGTCGGCCACGGCGTCCGGCTTCGTGCCGGGAACCTCCTGCGACGAGGGCGAGCCTTTGAAGAAGACGCCGTCCTCGGCCACGACCTGCAGACCCATGCCGCGCTCGTAGTAGTAGACGAACAGGGCCTTCGCAAGCGCCGCAACGGGGATGGAGATGAGCATGCCCACGACGCTTCCGAACAGACCTTGGACGGCCGATCCGGCCGCGCTGCCGATGAACAGGGCCAAGATGACGAGCACCGGATGCACGTCGACCGAGTTGGCCATAAGCTTGGGCTGCACGAAGGTATAGACCGCTTCTTGGATGACGATCGTGCCGATGAACACGACGAGCGCAAGCACGGGATTCGTGAACGCGGCGATGACCACGACCAGGATGAGGCCGATCCAATGCCCGATGACGGGGATGACGTTGAAGACGCCCACGATGATGGCGAGAATGCCCGCGTTCGGAACGCCTGCGACGATGTAGAGGATGCCGCACGCGATGCCGACGATCGTGCAGACCGCGAGCGTGGCGAGCAGATAGCCGTCGATGATGCGCGTCGTGGTGCGGCTCAGCATGTCGAAGCCTTCCCTGCGCGATTCGGGCACGAGGCGCGACACCTCGCGGCTGAGGGCCGGCAGCTCCATGAGCAGCCAGAACGCCACGACAAGCGCGAAGCCGATGATCATGAGCGAATTCGCGAGGCCGGCGCCGAACTCGACGATGCCGGTGGCCGAAGATGCCGCGAAATCGTTCGCCCAGGAGATGAGCGACGACGACACGGAATCGACCCATTCGGACACGCGCGTGTTCTGCATGATGTCGGCGTAGCGGGCCGAGAAATCGTTCCACATGCGGGTCGCTTCCTGCACATACGACGGCACGGATGCGATGAGGCTGCTCAGCTGATCGCCCAGACCGAAGGCCGGCGAGAACATGACGATGCCCAGAAGCCCCAACACAAGCGCGAAGAGCAGGTACGACAGGGCCGTGCCCAGAACGCGCGGGATGCCGTGCGCTTCGAAGAATGCGACGGGCTTGCGCAGGATGAGCACGAAGATCGCCGCCCACACGACGATGGCGATCGGCGTCGACAGCACGCCCGACACATACCCTGCGGCAGCGATGATGAGCACGATGCCGATAATGGACCAGACCTGATAGAAATGACGCTTGGCGGTATCCGTCCTGATAGACGAGGGCAGCTGGCGGTCCATAGGATCTTATGCACGCTCGCTTTCGACGTCGGAGGCACGGCCCGCAGAGGGCGCCAGGGGGACCTGGACGTACTTGGACGCCTGATCCTTGGCGGCCTTGGACCCTTCGCAATCGGCCGTTGGCGCGCACGCCTCGGAAGCCGCGGCCGCCTCGGCGGCGAACCCGACCGATTCGTCCGACGCCTTCTTCGCGCCGACCGCGCCGCGCACCGCCTCAACCACGTTGTTGACCATGCGGGAAGGCGTCGTGGCGACATCGTCCACCGCGGAAGCGGCGTTGGCGACATGCCCGGTGATGGCATCCACGTTCTCAAGGATCCCGTCGACGCGCATGAGCTCGAGGTTGGCGGCATCCACCGTGAGGTTCACGCGCTCGAGCATCGGATCGATGCGCTTGGCGGCAGGAGCCGCGTCGGCCACCATGTCGTTGACGCGCCCCATGAGGGGGGCGACGTTCGCGTTCGTGTCTTCCACCATGCCGCGCATGCTGCGCAAAAGCCGGACGAGCTCGATCAAGGCCCAGATGAGAGCGACGCCCACCAAGGCGTAAACGATGGGAAGCAGGTAGTCCATGGAAATCTCCTCAGTTCGTGTCCACCGAGTGTATCACGCGTCGGATGCGAATCTATCGCGCCTGACGGCATCCACGCGATATGCTTCCCAACCCGATTCGCCGGGTTCGAAGAAGCAGCCGCGCTCGAGGCCCTCGGGCAGATAGCGCTGGTCGACCCAATGCCCGGAATAGTCGTGCGGATAGCGGTAGGCATCGTAGGATTCGGACCCGGGGCGATGGCGGTCGCGCAGATGGCTGGGCACGTCGCGCCGCGGACCGCGGCGCACCTCGGCGAGGGCCGCGTCGATGCCCGCCTCGGCGGCGTTGCTCTTGGGCGCGAGCGCCATATAGATGGCCGCCTGCGCCAGATTGATGCGGCATTCGGGCAGGCCGACGACCTCGACCGCGCGGAAGGCGGCCTCGGCCACGAGCAGCGCCTGAGGATCCGCGTTGCCGATGTCTTCGCTCGCCAGGATATAGATGCGCCGCGCGATGAACTTCGGGTCTTCGCCGCCTTCCAGCATGCGCGCCATCCAATAGAGGGCCGCATCCGGATCGCCGCCGCGCATGGATTTGATGAATGCGCTGACCACGTCGTAGTGCATGTCCTTGCCCTTGTCGTAAGGAAGCGCGCGGCGCGGCGTGACGACGGCGACCATATCCGGTGTGACCAGGTACGGCGCATCGGCGCCCGCCTTCCGTCCCTCGGATTCCGCCAGCTGGCTCGCAAGCTCGAGCGTGGTGAGCGCCCCGCGCGCATCGCCTCCCGAAAGATCGACGATGGCACGGGCGGCGCCGTCCGCGAACGCGAAGCGGCCGTGCAGCCCGCGTTCGTCGGCGAGGGCCGCATCCAGGATGGACGCGATGTCGGCATCCGACAGGGCATGCAGCTCCACGATGCGCGAACGCGAGATGAGCGCCGAATTCACTTCGAAGAACGGGTTCTCGGTCGTGGCGCCCACGAGGATGACGACGCGGTTCTCGACCGCATGCAGGAGCGCGTCCTGCTGGCTGCGGCTGAAACGGTGGATCTCGTCCACGAAGAGGATCGTCTTCGTCCCCGCAGACGCGAGCCTGCGCTCCGCCGCGGAGATTTCCCTGCGCAGATCGGCGACCGTGCCGCCGATCGCGGAGACTTCCACGAACGCGGAGCGCGTCGTCTCGGCGATGATGCGGGCGATGCTGGTCTTGCCGGTGCCCGCCGGCCCGAACAGGATCACGGACGAAAGCGCGTCGGCCGTGATGGCGAGGGCGAGCCAGCTGCCCGGGCCGACCGCGTCCTTCTGCCCGCGCAGCTCGGAAAGCGAGCGCGGACGCATGCGCACCGCAAGCGGCGCGACGGCGTATTTCGCACGGTTGTCGATATCGGTGAAGAGCGTGTCCATGAGGCTTCCTATCCGCGCGGGCGGCGATGGATGTTCCAGATGATGTAGATGCTCAAGAACGCGGCGCCGAGAAAGCCGAGGAATCCGATGACGGGCACGCCGAACAGCTGCGGCTCGAGGCCCGTCGCATAGATGATGGACGACCCGATGAACAGCCCCGCCGTGATCATGGACAGGCTCATGCGATCGATGATGTAGCTGAGCAGGCGCATCGGCTCGGACGCGTCGGAGAAGTCCATGCTCATGCGCAAACGGCCCTTCTCCACCATATCGAGCACGTTGGACACGCGCACGGGCAGCTCGACGATGCGCTCGCCCGCCTTGGACGCCTCGCGGACGCGGCGCGTGACGTCGGAGAAGGGATCGAACGATCGGAACGCGTAGGAGCGCACGTAGCGATCCACCACGGCGAGGATGCTGATCTCGGGCGTGAGCGTGATGAGCATGCCTTGGAGCGTCGCCAGGCCGCGCACGAGCATGACGAAGCTCTGAGGCATGCTGACGTGGGCGGATTCGAGGATCTTCATGATGTCGTTGAGCAGGGCCGCAAGATCCATGCTGTTGACGTCTTCGGCGCTGTAGCGGTCGACCAGGCGCGTGAGGTCTTGGAGCAGCTGCCCGTAGTTCAGGCGCTTGCCCGGCGCGTCGGACACGCTTCCCCACTCGATGAACAGATCGGTCAGGCGATGCTCGTCGCGATAGACCATCGCCTTCATCATCTCGAGGAAGAGCGTGCGTTCGTGCGGGGACAGCTCGCCCATCATGCCGCAGTCGATCCAGACGACCTCGCCTGGATCATGCGCGTTCGCATCGGGCCGATCGGGATCACAGGCGCCGCTGGCGCGATCGCGCAGCGCCGGGCGCACGATCAGGTTCGCCGAATGCGGGTCGGCGTGGTAGAAGCCTTCCTCCACCATCTGGCGCATGTAGCTGCCGGCGATGCGGTCGCCGAGTTCCTTGAGGTCGTAGCCGCAGGCGCGCAACGAGCCCACGTCCTCGACCGACACGCCGCGGACGAATTCCATGACAAGGACGGTGTCGCCCGAATACTCGCGGTAGACGCGCGGGCAGGTGATGCCGTCGTCCTTGCCGACGAACGATCCGAAGCGCTGCAGGTTGCGCGCCTCGGCGCCGAAGTCGATTTCCTCGCGCACCGTGCGGTCGAACTCATCGATGACCGCGTCCATGTCCATGCCGTCCATGACCGAGCCCATCATGGGCACGCCGGTCAGGTTGAGCAGGTCGGCGGCGCGGCGCATGAGCTGGATGTCGCGCAGCATGTCCTCGCGCACGTGATGACGGCGCACCTTGACGGCCACCTCGCGGCCGTTCTTGCGCAGAACGGCGCGATGGACCTGGGCGATGGAAGCCGACCCGAGCGGTTCTTCGTCGATGGATGCGAACACCTCGCGGTAGTCGCCGCCGTAGGCGTCGTTCAGACGGGCGGCGATGGCCTCGAAAGGCTCGGGCGTGGTGGAGGATCGAAGCGATTGGAGCGCCGTGCAGTATTCCTGGGGAAGCATGTCCGACCGCGCAGAAAGGATCTGGCCGAGCTTGATGAAGGTGGGGCCCAGGTCTTCGAGCAAGGCGACGAGCTTGCCGGGCGTCATGCCGCGGCCGACCTCGTTGCGTCGGAACGTCTTGACGATCTCGGCCAAGCGCGCGGCAGATGTCTTGTCGCGCATGCCTTCGCGCACGAAACGCGCCACATCCTTTGCGTTCGGCATCGCTTTCCCCTTCCGCCGTTTCGGTTCGAAAATCATTGTAGTCCAAAGAGTTCAAGGGTTTATTTTCCCCATAGACTCGATTATGCTCTTTGCAGAGCCTTGCTTCCGATTGCCGCATTTGCGATGGACCGATGCAAATTTAGAGGGAGCTCTAGATTGCGGGTGAACAAGGGATTCGCGTCCGTTGACGCGAAAGCTTTGAAGCTCGCTGCGAGCACCCACCTTACGAGGTGGGTTCATCCTAGGCCGGAGGCGGGGCTCGCTTTCTTGCCGCAAGCCCTCGCCTTCCTCGATGCCACTATATCGAAGTTCTGGGAGAAATCGAAGAAGTCCCTGGTCGTGTACCGAAAGTTGGTATCGGGAGACCCCATCGGGCAGGCCGCCTTCTTGGGAATCGGATCCGAGACGGCCGATCCCTCAGTCCCAAGGCCGAACGAATGCCCTCACCTGCGCTTCGAATCTGCCGTTCAGCACCATGAAGAGCATAGCCTCGAGCACGATGAGCGGGCCTATGGTCGCGGCCATGCGCACGAAGATGTGCGCGCTCGCCGCCTCGACGCTCATGAGGAACGCCATCGCGAAGCCCGTCAGCACGACCGCGAAGCCGATCGGCAGCGAGAAGAGCACCTGAAGCTGGCGTTTCTGGATGCGCAGCACCTGTGCGACGGACAGCCCCATGCGGTTCAGGTTGCGCATGACGGGCAGGTTCTCGCGCACGTCGGACAGAAGCCGGAAGTAGATGAGGCTGATCGACGCCACGATGAAGACGATGGAGAGCATGAACGAGATGTACGTGTATATCTCGTATGAGTATTCCTGCAGGACGATGGTCTCGATACGCGGGATGAAGAGGAAATCCTCCCCCCCGCTCAGGCCGAATCCGATGGTCTCGCGCACGCTTTCGCAGGCCGTGCGCACCTCTTGGGCCTGACCCTCGTCGTCCACATCGAATATGAAGGCCCGCACGTTCACAAGCCCGCCCGCCTCATGCAGCCGCTGCCAGTCGGCATCGGTCACCACGTAGCTGCCGAAACGCTTCGCATCGTCGAGCACGGGCGCGGACGTGCCGACGACCTTGAACGAAACGCCGTTCGGCGCCTCGACCGAATCCTCGGAATCAGGCGTGCCCGAGATGCCGACCGCCTGGCCGTCGTCGAGCGCAAGCGTCGTGCCCGATTGCCTCTCGTAGGCGCTCTGAGCGATGAATTTGGTGCCGAAGATCGTCTTCTCGGTCTGCAGCATGTCGTATGAATCCTCCGTATACGCCACGCCGTTGGCATCGAGCTGCGTTTCGATCTCGTCGATATCCGACGATTCGCGCACGTTGTCGCCATACGAGAAGTACCCGATGCCGAAGGGGATGTCCTGCGAGACGTCCGCACGAACCGTCGTGACGAACGCCAGCGACACGATGATGGCGCTGAACGACATCGCGAGCATGACGGTGGACACGAACATCGTCATGACCGATCCTTTGATCCGATCGCGCAGGCCGGACATCCAGATGGCGTTACCTTCCTCGAGGTAATAGCGCGAACGCGCGAGCCACGAAAGCACGAGGAACGAGAACTGGCGATAGACAAGGAAGATCCCGGCGAACGTGCATCCGACGATGAACCAGGGGATGATGCCGGCAAGCTCGTCATGCGGTTCCAGGAATGCGCGCACAGGCGGGATGACGCCGAACAGGCAGGCGCCGCAGCCGCACGCGAGCAAAGCGATACCGAGGACGGCAAGGGGCTTCGAGAACCGCATGCCGCGGCTTTCGTCGACCTTGGAGGCAAGCAGCTCGACGATAGGGCGCCTGCATATCCCACGCGCCTGCACCGCGCTCGCCACCAGGAAGATGACGACGAACGTCGCCGCAGTCTGCACGATGGATACGATCGGGAACTGGTACGCGACATCTTCTATGCGGATGATCCGCGCCATAAGCATGACCATGAGATGCCCGAAGACGAGGCCGACGATCAGGCCGACGGCGATGGCGCTCGCGCCGATCAGCAGGCTTTCGAGCATGATGGATAGCGCGACCTGGCGCTTCGTCATGCCCATCGTGCGAAGCGCCCCGTACAGGCGGCGCTTGCGCTTCAAGAAGGCATTGAGCGAAAGTCCGAGGAACCCGAGCGAATACACGGCGATGAAGGCGGCCGCGACCCGCATGATATCTTGTATGCTTTCGCTCTGCGCAAGCTGGGGGTGGTTCATGTTGGCCGAGAACACGAAGAAGACCACGATCGAGAACACGCTGCTCAGCCAGAATGCGACGTAGCTTTCCTTATCGCGCAGGACGTTGTTGAGAGAGAACGTGAAGAAATCCATCTTATTTCGCCCCCATGAACTTGAGCACGTTCAGGATCTCGTCGTAGAACGCGAGCCTATCCCCTTCGCGGTACAGCTCCTCCAGAATGCGCCCGTCCTTGATGAAGACTGCGCGCGTGCAGAAGCTCGCCGTTTTCGCGTCGTGCGTGACGACGATCGTGGAGGTCTTCCTCCTCGCATTGAGGTCGGAGAAGATGCGCATGACGCTCTCGGCCGCCGCCGAGTCGAGATTTCCCGTAGGCTCGTCCGCCAGAAGCAGGCGGGGGTGATGGATGATCGCGCGGGCGATGGCGGCGCGCTGGGCCTGACCGCCCGAAACTTCGAACGTCCGCTTGTCGAGGACCGCCGCGATGCCGAGGCTTTCGGCCACGGCGACCGCCTCCGCCTTCATGCGGGCCGGCGGCACGCGGCGCATCATGAGCGGAAGCATGATGTTCTCGCGAACGGTCAGCGTATCGACCAGATTGAAATCTTGGAAGACGAAGCCGAGCTCGTTGCGACGGAACTCGGCGGCCTGCGATTCTCCTAGACAGGATATGTCGCGTCCGTCGATGCGAATCTCGCCCGAGCTGAGAGGAAGGATGCCGGATATGAGGTTGAGCAGCGTGGACTTGCCCGACCCCGAGGCGCCCATGATGGCGACGAACTCGCCTTCCTCCATGTTCATGGACAGGTCGTTCACGGCGCGTACCTGAACGTCGGTGCCGTATATCTTGCTTGCATGGTCGATAGTGAGGATCGCCATATCTGAACTCCTTTCCGATCCGATGCAAGAAGCGTACGGAACCGCGCGCCGAGCCGCCATCGAATGGCGTGACGAAAGGTGACGCGACATGTCACATGCGAGCGAGGCGTCGCATCGCAATGCCGTCAGAACGTGATGCGCATGCACGTCCCCGCCCCGAGCTTGGATTCAACCTCGATGCCATGGCCGAGCTCGTCGAGCACGTGCTTCGCGACGTACAGCCCGATGCCCGACGACTGGTCGTGGTCGCGCCCGTTGCTGCCCGTGAAATACAGATCGAAGATGCGCGGCAGGTCGCGCTCCCGAATGCCGATGCCGTGATCGACGATGGAAAGCGTCACGCCGGCATCCGACGCCGTCGCGCCGACCTCGACCGTCGACGCGGCGTCCGAATACTTCACCGCGTTATGCAGCATTTGCTCGATGACGAAGGCGAGCCATTTCCCATCGGTGCGCACACGCAGACCGACATCGATATCCACGACGGGAAAGACCTCTTTCTGGACGAAGAGGCGTCGCTCCTTGGCGATGACGGCATCGACCGTCCGTTTGAGAGGCACGTCTTCGATGACGAGATCGGCCTGCATGCGTTCCATGCGCACGAAGCTCAAGACCAGATCGAGCTGTCCCTGCATGCGGTCGAGCTCGCACAGAGCGTCGAACGAATCGATGCGTCCCGGATCCTTCTGCACCATGAGGCGCAGGACGCTGACCGGCGTCTTCATCTGGTGAACCCACTGCATGACGTGCGTCCGCCACCGCAGCATCTCCTCGTCCCGCTCGTTCAGGCGGCGCTGATAGCTGCGATATGCATCGCGCCCGCGCGCGACGTACGCCGCGGTCACGGGATCGGACCCGTGGCGCTCGAGCAGCTTTTCCATGGCATCAGCACCCGCTTCCAGACTTTCATAGAACGTGCGCTTGCGCATGAAACGCACGATCAGGAACGCAGCCAGGACGAAGACCGAGACGAACAGGAAGTAGGCGATGCCCGCGGCCGATGCGAAGCCGTCGACGAAGCGGAATGCGAGCGCGATGGCGACGGATTCGAAGAGGAACAGCGCGATGATATCCAGATGGTCCTTCAGGAAAAGCCTCATGACCCGTCTCCATCGATGGAGAGACGGTAGCCTACGGTGCGCACGACCTTGATCTCGACAGGAATGCCCGCACGCGCGAAGCAGTCGCGCAGGCGCCGGATGTTGACGTTCAAGGTGTTGGCTTCGACGTAGCTCTCGTCGTCCCAGGCGGCCATGTAGAGATCGCTGCGCGACGCCGTTTCCGGATACGCCTTCATCAAACAGGCGAAGAGGCTCGACTCGACCGCCGAAAGCTCGACGACGCGACCATCCCATTCGACGCGCTGGAGCCCCGGATAGAACGTGATGCCATCGCGCTTCACCGATGCGAGCCCGTGCGCGGAAACCCCGAGCTCGCCGTAGTTCCTGCGCATCTGAGCCTGGACCTTGGCAAGCAGGACATCGAGATCGAAGGGCTTGGTCATATAGTCGTCGGCACCCGCCTCCATGCCGCGCACCTGATCGGATACGGCGTCGCGCGCCGAAACCATGAGGATGGGCACGTGCGACGATTCGCGAATGCGCCGGCACCAGTAGAACCCGTCGTATCGAGGCAGGTTCACATCGAGGAGAACCAAGGCCGGATCCAGCGTTGCGACCTGAGCGTCCACATCGTCGAACGAATCGATCGCGCGGCAAGCGTATCGATAGCGCTCGAACAGATCGACGATCTGCTTCGCAAGGGCGGCATCGTCTTCGACGATGAGGATGGGTCGCATGGCATGCCTTTCGTCCGGTCCCGGCTTGTCGATTCTCCCCGCTCCGCACGCATCGATCAAGCGTCGCGGCGGCTCGACCCGAGAGCTTCCATGACCTCGGAGATGGAATAGAGCGATCCGAAGCAGCAGACGACATCGTCAGGCGATGCCTCGGTGCGCGCGCGATGCACGCCGTCCGCAATGGATGCGCAGGCCACGGCATCGGCGACGCCAGCGCGGACGAACTCCTGAGCAAGGTCGGCCGCCGGCAGCGCGCGCTCGGGCTCGGGCGGCTCCACGCAGTAGACCTTCGCCGCGAGCGGCGCGACGAGAGCGACCATATCGCGATACCGCTTGTCCTTCAGCATGCCCGCCACGAACGTGACCGTGCGGTGCGGAAAATACGCTCTGAGGGAAGATGCGAGCATGGCCGCGCCCTGCTCGTTATGGCCGCCGTCGACGATGGTCGTCGGCGAAGCGGCCACGAGTTCGAAGCGTCCGGGCCAGCGCGTCGCTTCGAGGCCCCGCTTGATGGCGTCGTCGGAGATGGCGAGGCCCCGCGTGCGCAGGACGCGCGCGACCTCGATCGCCATGACGGCGTTGCAAGGCTGGTAGGTCCCCAGAAGCGAAAGGCGCACATCGGCGATGCCATCGTAGGAGAACACCTGGGAAAACCCCTCCTGACGCGCATGGATGCGTCCGAAGCGCGGGGAGACGAGCACGGAGCCCGCCGCGCGGCAGGCGTCTTCGATGACGGCCTGCGCTTCGGGCGCCTGACGATACGAAACCACCGGCACGCCCGGCTTCACAATGCCTGCCTTCTCGACGGCGATCTGCGCGAGCGTATCGCCCAGGATGCGCATATGGTCGAAGGCGATGGACGTGATGGCGCAGGCCGCAGGCACGACGACGTTCGTGGCGTCGAGCCTGCCGCCGAGCCCCACCTCCAGCACGACCGCGTCGCACCCGCGGCGTCGGAAGTGTTCCAGCGCGACCGCGGTGATGAGCTCGAAGGCCGTCGGATGCACGTCGATCGATGCGACCGCATCGCGCACGGCGCGTGCGACCTCATCAAGCTCCCCGTCGGAGATGTCGACGCGGTTCACCTGGATGCGCTCGTTGAAACGCAGAATGAACGGCGAGGTGAAAAGCCCCGTATCGTAGCCGGCCGCCTGCAGGATGCCGGCTATGAAGGCGCTGGTGGAACCTTTGCCGTTCGTGCCGGCGACATGCACGATAGGATAGGCGTCCTGCGGGTTGCCGAGCGCGGCGAGCAACGCGCGCGTGCGGTCGAGCCCGAGGTCCATGTCGCGCCACGATCCCTGCTGCAGATACGCCTTGGCGTCGAATCCGTCATCGGGCGCGGCGCCTTCCGTCTGCGACGCCGCGCGTTCCTTCCTCGCCATGCTACTCCGCGCCCCGAAGAGGCTCGATGGGTTCGTTGCCCAGCAGGCGTCCGAGTGCGCGGAAGTCGGCTTCCAAGACATCCCGCTTGCTGCGGTCGTAGATGGCCGCCGCCGGATGGAAGACGGGAAACACTTTGAACGGCCCCGTGACATGGACCGACCCGCGCAGTCCCGTGATGCCGCGCTCGGTACGCAGGACGAACTTCGTGGAGAAGTTGCCCATCGTCACGAGGTATTCCGGTTCGATGGTGCGTACCTGGTCGCGCAGAAACGGCGTGCAGACCTCGATTTCCTCGGGACGGGGATTGCGATTGGAAGGCGGCCGGCACTTCAGCACGTTCGCGATGAAGACCTCTTCGCGCGTGAGCCCCGCATAGCCCAGAAGCTCGGTCAGGTACTTCCCCGCCGCGCCGACGAAGGGCTTGCCCTGCAGATCCTCGTTGCGGCCGGGAGCCTCGCCCACCAGCATGATGCGCGCGCTTGCATTGCCGAAGCCGGGCACGGCGTTCGTGCGGCCTTCGGCGAGCTCGCAGCGACGGCAGGCCCACACGGCATCGGAGATTTCCTCGAGCAGCTGCTGAGGAACCTCGGTTCCCACGGGCCGGATGGTCTTGAAATGGTCGTAATGGATGCTCATCGGACGTACACCTTCGGCATGCGCATCGTAAGCGCGCAGCAGACCTCGTACGGGATGGTGCCCAGCACATCGCAGAGCTCCTCGACGCCGACCGAAAGGCCATCCTTCTCGCCGATGACGACGACCTCATCCCCCACCTGGGGATCGAGGCGCGGACGCGTGCCGAGCGAGCGCATGTCGACCTCGAACATGCTCTGGTCCATGCAGATGTTGCCCACCTGATGGCAGCGGCGGCCGCCGTAGATGAAATCGGTGCGGCCCGAAAGCGCGCGGGCGAAGCCGTCGGCGTACCCGACCGGCACCGTGCAGATGCGCACGCTGCCCGTGCTGCGATAGTGCAGGCCGTAACCCACCCCTTCGGAAAGCTGCGGCGCGTTGACCGCGGTGATGCGCGCGTGCACGCTCATCGCCGGCTTCAGCACGGCCGCGCCGCGCGTCTCGGGACACGGATGGAAGCCGTACAGGGAAATGCCCATGCGCACCATGTCCATGTGCGTTTCGGGATACCGCAGGAGCGCGGCGGAATTCGCGCAATGCACGATGCCGGGGTCGATGCCTGCGACCCGCATGCCCTCGATGGCATCTGCGAAGCGGCGGAACTGCAGGTTGAAGTCGAGCGTCTCGGCGCAGTCGGCCGTGGCGAAATGCGTGAACGTGCCGACCTGGTCGAGCGCGCGGTGGAAGGAGATCTGGCGGGCGAATTCGACGGCCTCGTCGTGGCGCACGCCGATGCGGTTCATGCCGGTATTGAGCGCCAGATGGTACGGCGCGCGCATCCCGTGCGCATCGGCGAGCTCCGCATAGGCGATGGCGAATTCGGGCGTGTAGACGGACGGCATGATGTCGTGCTGAAGCAGGAGAGGCGCGGCGGAGGCGGGCGGCTCCGACAGGATGAGGATCGGGGCCGCAATGCCCGCGCGACGAAGTTCGATGCCCTCGTCCACCGTGGCGACGGCCAGCTGGCTCGCGCCGGCGGAAAGCGCCGTCCGCGCCACCTGCACGGCGCCGTGTCCGTAGCCATCGGCCTTCACGACGGCCATCAGGCGCGTGCCCGGCTTCAGGCAGCGCTTGTTCGCATACGTGTTATGCCTGATGGCACCAAGATCGATCTCGACCCAGGACCAGCGACGCTCGTCGGATTCGATATCGGCCAGACGATCGGCGCCGAACGATTCGACGAAGGCGGCGCGCAGGGCGCCGTCGGTCGCACCGTCCGCGCGCATGGGGCCGTCGGTCGGAGCGGACGTCCTGACCTTGCGCGGACGCGTGCCGAACGCGTTGAAATTATCCAGATCGATGCTCATGGATGCATGCATCCCCTCCGTCGGGCGCCTGGCTGCATGGACAGGCTCCGACCTCGTAAAACCATCGTTATGCGCAGTCGCCCCGACGCGCGAGCATGGCGGCGTTCGCGGCGACCCAGGATTCCACCGTCCCCGTATCGTAGCCTTGCTCCGGCGAAATGACCACCGCATACATCTCCTCTTCGGCGAGCACGGCATCGAGCGCGTCGGTGAGCTGGATTTCGCCGCCCACCGACGGCTTCGCGTCGGCCAGAAGCTCCATGACCCGAGGACTGAGCAGGTAGCGGCCGAAGACCGCGAGGTTCGAAGGGGCCTCGTCACGATGCGGCTTTTCCACCAGGGAATCGACGCGCCATACGCCATCGCCGACGGCCGATCCCGCGATGATGCCGAAACGGCTCACCTCGTCATCGGGAACGGGGACGACGGCGATCACGCCCGAACCGCCATGCGCGCGCGACACATCGAGCAGGCGCGGGCAGATGTCGTTTCCCGGCACGATGACGTCGCCGAGCATCACGAAGAAGGGCTCGCCGCCGCAGGCCGCGGCCGCGCAGCGCACCGCATGCCCGAGCCCGAGCGGAGCGTCCTGGTATGCGAACGACACGTTCAGCGCTCCCGCATGGGAGACGGCCTCGGCCAAGGCATGCTTGCCCGCCGCGCGCAGCGTGCCTTCGAGCGCCGCATCGGGCGAGAAATGCCGCTCGATGGACGTCTTGCTCCGATTGCTGATGACCACGACCTCGTCGGCGCCGGAGGCCAGGCCTTCTTCCACCACGTACTGGATGACGGGCTTGTCAAGCACGGGCAGCATCTCTTTGGGCTGCGCCTTCGTGGCCGGCAGGAAACGGGTTCCCAGGCCTGCCGCAGGTATCAGGGCCTTCATCGGTCCATCCTTTCGCACGTGACGGAAACGCCGGAACGCCCCGAGCCTACCGGACGCGTCCGACGGGGCGCAGGGCGTGAAACGCGGCTGTCGGATGCTAACGGTCGTCGTCGGACGAGCCGATCCCCAGATGCTCCTCAAGGGCGGAAAGCTTCTTCTCCGTGTTCTTGAGCTTCGCCAGGACATAGGCCACATATCCCAACATGACTAGGAACATCAGGCCGTATGCAGCGATGACGAACGGCGCGGCGGGCAGAACCGTCGAATAGATCTCTTCCAATACCGGGTCCATGCTAGTCCTCCAGCCTCTCGTTGATTTCTTCGATCGAATCTTCCATGACCTGCACACGCAGGCGGAAGCGGAACAGCCCGTACGCGACCATGGCCATGCCGAACACCGAAAGCAAAAACGGCAGCAGCATCTCGGGAGACAATCCGGAATCGGTGCGGAACACCACCGGATGCAGGCTCGACGGCACGAGGCGCGTGATGGCGAAGCTGACCGGCACGTCCGCGAACGCGAGCAGCCCGAAGACGGCCGCATAGCGCGCGCGGCGTTCGGGATCTTCGACGGCGTTGCGCAGGATGAAGTACGCGAAGATGAGCATCATCAGAATGAAGTACGTGGTCAGGCGCGGCTCCCACGTCCACCAGACGCCCCATTCGAAACGCGTCCAGAAGATGCCCGAGACCATCGTGCAGACCACGAAGACGAGGCCGACCTCCATGGCGACCTTCGCCCGCGCATCGAAGGCGCGTGCGTGCGTCATGAGGACGCGCACGGAGCAGTACGCCATGAACACGAGCATGAGCGCGCTCGCCACGGCGACGGGCACGTGCCAATAGAAGATCTTCTGCGACAGCAGGAGCTTGTTGGTCACGACCACGCCGTTGATGACCGCAGGTTCGTTCACTCCCGCACCGTTGACCAGCGGGGCCGATGTGAAGGCGAGCACGAATCCCGCCGCGGCCAGAAGCGCGCCCACGCCGAGCACCGCCGGCGCGATCGCATCCCGCACGCCGCCGATTCCCGGCGCGCGCCTTGTCGTTTCGCTCATAGAGCACCTCCTTGGAGCCTGCGCTCCCCCATCGTTCCTACGCGCTTACGACGAAATCGTAGAGCGCCCAGGACAACAGCGTCATCACGACATCGTATCCGCCCGCGAGCGCAAGGGACGTCGCGAACGTATGCATATACCCCGCCTGTCCGACCATGACGCACGTCGTCGCGGCGACGCAGGCCCACAGCAGGGGAAACGCCAGCGGGATGAACAGGACGGCGAGCATGACGTCCTTGCCTCGCGTGTTGACGGTCACCGTGGACAGCAGCGTGCCCACGCCGGCGATGCCGATCGTCCCCACGATGAGCGGCACGGCCATGAGAGGCCAGCTCGATGCCGCGGTTACCGTGCTCAGGAAGAAGAAAAAGAAGAGCGGCACGCAGATGAGCTCGATCGCGAGCAGGAACAGCAGGTTGGCCGTCGCCTTCGCGAGGAAGATGACCGAACGGTCCATCGGCACGAGCAGCATGCCTTCGAGCGCGCCCTGCTCCTTCTCGTAGGAGAACGAACGGTTGAGGCCGAGCAGGCTCGTGAACAGGATAACCGCCCAGAGAAGCCCCCCGGAAAGCTGGAGCACGTCAAGGCGGCTGGTCGACTGCGCGAGCGCCGCGCCGTACACGACGAGCACGAGCAGCGCATAGAGCCCCATCGACGTGAGCATTTCCTTGGTATGCATCTCCTGGCGCAGATCCTTGGCCAGAAGCGTGCGGTATTGGCGCCAGGCGGATGGACGCGCGACGGAAACGGAAGATGCCATCAGGCCACCCCCATCCCGACGGTCGAGCGATAGAGCTCCGAGAACTCGCCGAGGTCGAGGTCTTCTCGCGGAGAGAACGAAACGATGCGGCCGCGGGCCATGACGAGCGCGTGCGTGCATGCATCGAAGCCCTTCTGCAGGTCGTGGCTCACCATGACGAATGTGCGGCCTTCGCGCAACCGCGCGATCAGAGAGTCGAAGATCTCGACCGCATGCGGGTCGAGGCCAGCGTACGGCTCGTCCAAAAAGACGACCGACGGATCGTTGAGCAGGGCGCGAGCGATCGACAGACGCTGGGTCATGCCGCGCGAGAACGTGCGCGCCGCATCGAAGCGGCGATGATCCAGCTCGACGGCCGCAAGCATCGTTCGCACCTGAGCCTCGGCGTCATCGATGCCGTAGAGGCGCGCGACGAACATGAGGTTCTCGAACGCCGTGAGGTCCGGATACAGCATCGGCCGGTGCGAGATCATGCCGATGGAGCCGCGCACGCGATCGGGGTCTTCCTTGATATCGAAGCCGTGGATCGTCGCGGTGCCGCCCGTCGGCTTCGTCAACGTGGCGAGCGTGCGCAGAAGCGTGGACTTGCCGGCGCCGTTCGGGCCGAAGATCGACACGAACGCGCCTTCGGGCACATCGAACGAGACGCCGTCGAGCGCGCGACGGCGTCCGTACGCTTTGGTGAGCTTATGTGCGACGATGGCTTCGGTCATGCGCGTAGTCTACCCTACCGAAGGGCCTTTCGCGTCCGGGCCCTTCGCGCCCGCATCCCGCCCCTTCCCGGTCGAGTCCTTCGCTGCGGCGGCCCCATCCTCTTTCGTGACGGGCGCCTTCGCCGATGCGCCGACGACCTGGACGAGCGTGTCTTCATCCACGTCGGTGGACGATCCGTCGTTGCGCCCGCGCCTGCGATGCCCGAACAGCGCGATGGCCGTGCCCAGCATGAGCAGGAAGAAGCCGACCCACACGAACCCGATGAGCGGGTTGATCTTGACATCGATCGCCAGCTCGCCCGAATTGCTGACGCCGCGGTAGACGACGAAGAGGTCTTCGGTCGGCATATGGATGATCGAGGCGTTGAGCTTGGTTTCCATCGTCGCGAGGTTCATGTCGATGGACGGGCTCACCTCGCCGAGGTCCTTGCCGGTCTTCTCGTCGGTCACGTCGAAGACGACGGTGTAGGTGGCCGTGTCGCCCGCCTCGTTCTGCTCGACCGAGCTCGTCACGTAATGGAGCCCGTAGTTCGAGACCGTCACGTCTTCGGCCGTATCGGCATCCTGATCGAACGCGAGGTACTGGGAAGTTTCGGTGACGAACATGTTGGAGCCGACGAGGCCGACCAGAATGAGCGCCATCGCGAAATGCGACAGGAAGCCGCCGTATTTGGATGGGTTGGTTCGGAAGAGGCCGAAGAACGCGGCGATCGGATGGGTGCCCGTCGCCTTGGCGCGGCCGGAAGCGGAGCGCACGACCATCATGAGCGTCGTGCAGAACAGCAGTGCCGCGACCGCGAAGCCGACGACGGCGAGCCCGTTGTAATACCACGCGGGACCTTCCTGCGCGAGCTTGTTGCCGATCGACCCGCCGCCGGCGACCGTGGCGACATAGGCCGGATGCAGGCGCGCAACGAAATACGCGAGCAGCGCGACGAATATGGCCGTCGCGGCGATGGCGGGAATCTTGATCTGGGATGCGAACCGCGCACGGTCGGTGATGCCCCAGGCAAGCAACGGGCAGACGGCGATGATCAGGCAGTAGAAGATGCCGACCGGACGCGCGACCGCATTGTACGTCTGGGCGGCAAGGCTCTGGCCGCCGAAAGGCAGCCAGGACGGAAGCGCGCTTGAGACGGTCATGTAGGTCAGCATGAGCGTGAAGACGATCATGATCACGTTATTGAAATAGTACGCCGCGTTCTTCGACATCATGGACTGGATGTCGTCGTCGGATTCGAAGCGCTTCCAGCGCAGACCGACGCCTGCGAGCGAAACGGCGACCGAAACGGCGATGATCAGGCCGAAGATGACGAGCGAGACCGGATCCTGCGCGAAGGAATGGACGGATTGCACCACGCCGGACCGCGTGATGAAGGTGCCGACGACGACGAACGAGAACGCGAGCGTCGCGCACATGACGCTCCAGCGCTTGAAGCCGCCGCGACGGCGATACACGGTGAAGCAATGGACGAGGGCGAGGGCGACCATCCAGGACAGGAGGCTCGCATTCTCGACCGGGTCCCATGCCCAGTAACCGCCCCAACCGAGCACGACGTAGGCCCATATCGCGCCGAGCCCGATGCCGATGCCGAGGAACAGCCAGCTGAAGACCGCATAGCCGTTGGAACGCACGACCCATTTCTTGCCGGAATCGCCCAGGATGAGCGCCGCGATGGCGTATGCGAACGGAATGGTGAGGCCCGCGTAGCCCACGAAGAGCGTCGGCGGATGAATGGCCTGCGCCCAATGCTCGAGCAGAGGCGACATGCCGGCCGCATTCGCCGCCGACGTCAGGTTGCCCGCCTCGTCCACGTAGGGGGCGGCCGTCACCGTGAAGGGCATGTTGCTTTCGGAGAACAGCGAAAGGGATACGAACGCGAGCAGGACGACCTGCGAGGTCATGAGGGCCATGTGATCCATGGAGTCGGGATGGCGCAGCGCACGTGCGGCGATCGTCACGTTATAGAGCGAGATAAGCCAGGTCCAGAATAGAAGCGAACCCTCGCGGCCCGCCCACAGGCCGCTGATGTCGTAGAGCAGCCTCATGGATCCGGAGGCCTTGCTGCGTTCGAGCAAGACGTACTTGATGGAGTAGTCCCCTGTGAGGAAGCAGAAGACGAGAATGCCGCAGCAGACGGTAAGGGCGATGGCCGTCAGGACGACGGCGACGCAGCCCGCCCACGAGACGGTTTCGGCGGCTTCCGCCTTGCCGCGCACCTCGAGCACGCGGCCGGCGATGAGGCAGATGATGGAGATGGCCGCAGCCATCAAGGCCACGACCAGGCCGATAAGACCGAACGTTGACATGCGTGCCTAAGCCTCCTGTGCGATATCGGTGCAGGCGAACGTGCCGTCCTTCGACAGCGAGCCGGTCAGGACGACGGACGTGCCCTCGCCGATCCCCTCGGGAATGCCGCCGTCGAACTTGACGGAGACTTCGGAGGTCTGATCGTCGGCATCGAGCAGGGAGAAGCGGATATCGGATTCGCCCGCCTTCTTCAACGTGCCGGGCTTGACGACGCCGGCCACCTTGACGGGCTTGTCGAGGATGCTGTCCCGGTAGTAATCCAGACGCGAGACGGTCAGGGCTTCGGATGCGTTCTCGTATTTCGAGGGGCATTTGGTGACGAGCTCGGTGCAGACGACCGTCGGGGTGCCGCCTTCGTCCGTAAGCTCGCCGGTGCAGATGGCCTGGACGCCGTTGCCGAACGTGGATGCGGCCGAGCCGTCGTAGGATACATGCACGGTCGCGCCGTCGTTCGCGTCGGCATCGTAGATATCGAAGGCGAGCACGCCGTTGTCGATGCTGTACGAGTTGTCGACGACGGAGCCGGTGACTTCCACGCGCGTGCCGACGAGCGATCCGTCCGCCGCTTCGGCGACAGAGACCGTCTTGGCCGCGGAGCTGCTCCCGATATAGGCGAGAATGACCGCGAGCACGGCGACGATGACCAGCGTCACCACGATAAGACGTCGTTTGGCCTGGGTGTTCATATGCCCCCTTTTTCTCGTGCGCCCGGAAGAGAAAGCCCCGGCGCCATCTGCGCGATACGGGAAGCCCTGCGCATCCTCGGCGCGTCGCGAACGATTCCGGCTCGCGACGGCTCCGACGATACCGGACGCCCCTGCCGCGTTCTCGATAGTATCAGGTGCCCCTCGCATTGGCACGCGGAGCTTTCTTCTTTCTTAGATTCTATTCACAACAAAAGGAAAGCCCGCCGAAGCGGGCCTCCCTTGCGAACCGAAACGCTATCGGAAAGCTCTTAGAGCTTGGTCTTCGCGGCGTAGTCGGACACGGACAGCCAACCATCCGGAATCGGCGCGTCGCTGTGGCACTGGCTGCACGCGTTGACGGACTGGCTGTGCGCGTTGTGGCACTCGCTGCAGGCGACTTCGCCGTGCTGGGCGAGATGCGGGTTGCGCGTGTCGCTCAGGCCGGCGGTCAGCGCGACGAGCTCGTCGCGCGTCATGGTGCCATGATCGCCGGAGCCGCTGTGGCACTTGGAGTTCGAGCAGAACTCGTTGCCGGAATCAAGGTTGCGCGCCTTGACCAGATCGTCGGTCGAGCGCTCGGCCAGGATGGTGTCGCCCACCTTGTTCTGGCCCAGGACTTCGTAGTTGCCGGTGATCCAGTGCATGCCTTCGGTGACCTGCTCGCCGATCGTCGGAACGTGGCAGTCGAGGCAGTTGGCGAGCTTGTACTTGCCGTGCATGTACGCCATCATCGAGTTCTTCTCCTGATCGGAGGCGAGCTCGTTGCCGTACGCGTCGGTGGAGCCGTCGACGTAGGTTTCGACGTACGCATCCATCGGCGTATGGCAGATCGCGTTGCAGAATGTCGGCTGCTCGTGCCAGACCATGAAGCCGGCACCGGCCGCGACGAGAACCACAGCCACGACGCCGACGATGATGAATTTCTTCTTCTTCGGCATCTTCGCCTTCTTGGTACCCGTTTCCGTGCCCGCATCGGTCTGCTCGACCTTCTTCTCTTCGGCCATCGGATACCCCCTTTCTATGAAGCTTTTTCTCCCCTTGCGCTCCAGCCCCTGCGGTTCAGAGGGGGACATGTCGGGCATGCCATGCGAACCGCGGCGATGGATCGTGGCCATTGTAGCATTGCGCGGAACGAATGCCACGCGGTATTTCCCCATCGCGGAAAAACATGCCCGGCACCCGTGCAAACGCCCCCGCAAACCTGATAGGTTTCTTTAAAACCACCAGATGGAATACGTACGGCACGACCAAGCGACCTTGCGAGGAAGCCGAAGCGAACTCATAGGCTTTTCGTGAGAGGATTCCGTGCCGCCGATGCTCGGATCCCTTGCGGCATCTTCGGAATGCCGGTGCGGAAACGGTCGTGCGCGCATGGTTTTCAGAGCCTGGCGCGCGTGTCCCGAACGGGGCAGGCGCGTCCGATGCGGCATGCCGGCGTTGCGTGGTGTCGCGGGCGGACCCGTGCGCCCGTCGACGCGAACCGTCGCTCCGCAGCCTTGCGGGGTTATGGATTTACGGTTGCGCGCAACGTATCCGTTGACAACGACGCAGCCGAGCGCAAGAATACTGTCTTGCCGATTTCTGGGGATGTAGCTCAGCTGGGAGAGCATCACGTTCGCAACGTGGGGGTCGTGGGTTCGAATCCCATCATCTCCACCAGAAATGCTCAAGGCCCCGGAACGATCGTCCCGGGGCCTTTTTCGTATGCGATATGTCGAGAATGGGGTGCGCCGCGCACGACCGCCTCTCGCCATGCGCAATCGGGGTATGCTGTATACAGCTCTTCGATCTATAAGGGGGATGCAGACCGCGTTCGCATCGCAGCCTGCAAGAAGGAAGGCTTCCCATGGCTTCTCGTCGCACGCTTGTCGGCATATCCGCCGTCGTCTGGCTCGCCGCAGGGCTCATGGTCCTGCGCTTCGGCGTCCAGGAATACCCGTCGCACCTCTCGGCGCTGCTCGTTGCGCTCACGCTTATCGTGTTCGTGCCCTTCGGCATGATGTTCCAGAAGATGACCGTGAAGAACCGTCGCCGCATCGTGCGCATGGGAACCGACGACAACAACCCGCTGTCCTTCTTCACGCCGAAAACCTACGCGATCATAGCGTTCATGATGGCTTTGGGAGCGTCCCTGCGCGCCTGCGACGCCGTTCCCCGCTTCTTCATCGCATTCTTCTACGTGGGGCTTGGCAGCGCGCTCTTCCTCGCCGGCCTGCGCTATGCGGAGAATTTCATCCGGTACGGGCGCTACGAGTCGGCCGATGCGCACGAACCCGCCGACGAAAAGACCGTGGGGGCCGCCGTCTAAACCATGCTCCATCAAGCCGCTTGACGGGAATCTCGTTGGCGTGCGCCGCATGGTTTCGGTATCATCGTCGCGTTCCTGAAGGAAGGACGCGAAGGGCCGCGTCCTCGTGCAAGAAAGGCATCGGCATGGCAAACCCTGACGAAGAGCGCGAGATCGCTCAGCTTCCCCTCAAATACCAACCCCTGAGCATGTGGGCGTACCTCGGCTACACGCTCCTTTTCCAATGCGTGCCCTTGGTCGGCATCATCATGGCGTTCGTCTTCGCATTCAACGACTCGAACATCGCGCGCCGCAACTTCGCGCGTTCCTTCGTGCTCGTCTTCGCCATCGAGGTCGTGCTCGGGATAATCCTCGGCCTGACCGGCATGGCCGCGCTCCTTGCCGCAGGCTCGATGAGCACCGGAACGATGCAGGCCTAGGGCATGCCCGTCCGGCATCCGCAAGAATGCGAGCCGCCTTCCGTCCCCTCCGATGAGGGTGGAAGGCGGCTCGTTTGATTTCAGGACCGCATCTTGAACGTGCGCGATCGCCTCGAACGGCGGACGCGTACGGGTCGGCGTCGTTCGCGAACGCTACTCGTCGTCTTCGTCGTCGGCGGCGTCGGACGCATCCTCGAGCGACGCATCTTCGCGCCCGAGGGTGAAGATCGGCATGCCCGTCTCGGTGTCGAACAGCTCGACCATGCCGGTCAGAACGTCGACGTACTGGTACGACTGGCGTGCGGTGCGGCCGCGCCTGCGATCGACCTCGAGAACGAAGAGCGAGGGATGCGCCTGAATGAGCAGGCCTTCGCTTTCGACGATCTTCGAGCGTCCCATATTCGCGCGTACCTTCACGCGCGTTTCAGTGCGGGAAACGAGTTCGCCGCGAATGTCATCGATGACATGAACCTGCTTTTCAAGCTCCATATAGACGGTTTCCTTCAAGCGAATAGGGCAATGTGAGGTGAAATTTTACTACGCTCAGCAGGCGTTGTCCGCGTTTCACAAGGTTAAACCACATATGGCCTTATTCCCAGCCGCCGCAGGACGCACATGCGCGTCCCAAGGCGATGAACTCGTCCAACGACAGCGTCTCCCCCCGCCTGCGCGCGTCTATGCCCGCCGTTTCAAGTGCATGCACGATATCCGCCGCCTCGAGATGCCGCGATCCCGGACGCGAGAAATAGGCCTTCATCGAATTCGCGATCGTCTTGCGCCGCGCAGCGAACGCCGCATCCGCCGCGACGGACGCGAGCGCGACATCGTCAGACGCATGGTCCTGCACTCTATCGAGCCTGATGACGGCAGATGATACGTGCGGCGCCGGCATGAAGTTCGAGGGTGCGACCTCGAAACGCCCAGTCGCCTGCGCACGCAGGGCGAGCTTCACCGAATACGCGGCGTAATCCTTCGTGCCGGGAGACGCCGCCATGCGGTCGGCCACTTCGCTCTGCACCATGACCGTCATGCTGCGCATCGACGGGAACCGATCGAGAAAATCGAGCACGAGCGTGGCCGCGACGGCATACGGAAGATTGGCCACGAGCTTCGTGGGCGCGAAGCCGCCCAGATCATCGTTGCCGACCTGCAACGCATCGCCTATATGGAGCGTGAAGTTATCGAAGTTCCAGCAGCTTTCCTCGAGCACAGGGGCAAGATCCCGATCGCGCTCTATCGCATGCACCGCCCGCGCGCGTGCGCACAGCGCGACCGTCAGCGTGCCGATGCCCGGCCCGACCTCGAGCACGTCATCTCCCGCATCCACCTGCGCAAGCTCACAGATCTTCCCGACGATCGCATCGTGTATGAGGAAGTTCTGCCCGAGGGCCTTCTTGGCCGCCAAGCCATGGCGCGCGAGCGCGGCGCGCGTGGCGGAAGGAGTCGCAAGCGGGGAGAACCTGGTCATGAGACGATGCCTTTCATACGGGACGAACGATCGCGTGCGCAAGGCGCGCCGAGAGCCGCATCTTCTGCGCAGGGATCCATGTCGGAAACGCGTGCGGGGGACTGTCCCCATCCGACGGCGTCGATGACGTCGACGAGCCTGAATCCTGCCGATCCGAATGCCGAGCGCACGATGGTCGCGAGCGGATCGAAGCCATGGGGATCGCCGCCGCTTCCGATGACGTGCAGCCGCACCGGCCGCTTCACTTCGGCAGGGTCTGCGCTGCCCGCAGGGCCGATACGGCGCTCCCATAGCGGCTGGAACCGATCGAGCACGGCCTTGAACTGGGCCGTCGGACCGGAGAAGAACACCGGGGCGATCACCTCGACCGCATCGCAGGATGCAAGCTCCTCGAACAGGCCGTCCATGGCATCGCGCCGGAAGCAGCGGAACGGCCCTCGGCACCGCTCGCAGGCGATGCACCCTTCGACCGGATGGTCTGCGACATTCCACATGCGAACATCCGATCCGACGCTCTTCGCCTCAGGGACGACCGCTTCGCGCGCATACCGTGCGCTCACGCCGTGCGCCCGCGCCGAACCGACTATGACGAGGACGCGCTTCCGCTCATGCATGGTTCGCCCCCTGCGACAGCTGCCAGGAGGTCGGGCCGCGATCCTCGAAGCCGAGCGTCGTCTCATGCACCTCGGACAGGAAGCGCGCGCGGGACGCGCCGGAATCCGCGCCCACGACCGCGGCGGCCCGATGCGCCGTGAACACGATATGGTCGGGGCCGTTCTCCTGGCCGCGGAACGGCACCGGGGTCATGTAGGGAGCGTCGGTCTCGAACAGCAGGCGTCCGCGGGGCACGATCGCGCATGACGCACGGATCGCATCGGCGTTCTTGAACGTGATCGCGCCGCCGAACGCGGCGAACGCGCCGCGTTCGATCCATGGCCCCAATTCGTCCGGACCGACGCTGCAGCAATGGATGAGCACGCCTGCCGCAGGCCATCCCGTCGACTCGAGGATATTGAACGCGTCTTCGTGGGCGCTGCGCTCGTGCCGGCCCGTCTGAGCCGCATCGCGCAGATGGAGCATGAGCGGCAGGCCCGTGATGCGGGCGATTTCCACCTGACGGCGGAACACCTCGCGCTGCATGTCGCGCGGCGACAGGTCGTAATAATAGTCGAGGCCTGCTTCCCCGAGCACCGAGGTCTCGGGGCGCGCAAGCAGGCGGAGGAGCTCCGCCTCAAGGGAAGCCGACCACGCATGCGCGTTATGCGGATGCACGCCGCAGGCCACGCGCACGCGAGGAACGGCCACGTCGCAGGGGCAGCGTTGGGACGCGGCCTCGTCGGCCGAAAGGTCGTCGCTGCCGGGAATCGCCTCGACGCCAAGCGCCTGCGGGTCGGATGCCGCCTCTTGCCTCGCGCGCTCGATGGAGCGTCGCGTGGCGGCGAACACATCCGGCAGGCGCCTGAGCGCTTCCGAGCGCCACAGTGGAAGACTCTCGTAGGTGCGGCGGGCGTCTTCGGACGGATCGCACACCGTGCAGATGAAATCCACCCGCCCGACCGTGCAGCGCGCCAGCGCGAGCGCCGGGTCGGACAGCATATCGAGATGCGTATGGGAATCGGCGACGGGGCCTTCGAGCGCAGGCCGCGCCACGACGCGATGCCCCCGGCGGCGCTTCTTGCGGAACAGCGCGTCGCCATAAGCCAGATGCCCGGCCTCGCCTTCGGAATCGATGGGATCGATAGGACCGATATGCGCCGGCGGCGCGCCGCCGGGCGCGTCCGGACCGCACGACGCCGATGCGCCGGCCGAGGAGCGCGCATCGCACGATTCCGGCGCGCTGGAAGGTAGGTTCGAGCCGCGCGATGCCGATGCGTCGCCGACCGGATTCGAGCCGCATATCCCCGCCGCGCCGTCGGGCGCGTCCGGGCACGCGTTCTGCACAGGTTCGTTCGCCATGAGCTAGAGCTGGATGTCTTCGACTTTGAGACGAGGGAAGAGCGGATCGCCCTTCTCGACCTCGTTGCCGGCAGGCAGCTGGCCCCAGGCGGTCGCGGCCTCGATGTCGTCGACGGCGGCGATGTCGCCCAGCCCCAAGCGGCGGAACACCTCGGTGGACGTGCGCGGCATGAACGGCGCGAAGTAGAGCGCCAGGATACGGCAGGCCTCAAGCGCGTTGTACAGCACGAATGCCAGCTCGCCTGCCGTTTCTTCGGACTTCGCCAGATTCCACGGCGCGCTCTGTTCGACATAGAGGTTCACGCGGCTCGCCAATTCCTGAACGGCCGCGCACGCATCGGTGAAGTTCACGTCGGCCATGCAGGAATCGAACGTCTCGTACAGTCCGTCCGCGATATCGCGCAGCGGGTTTTCCACATGGGCGAATCCCGAGGGAACCTGCGGCACCGTGCCGTCGAAGTACTTCCCCACCATGTTGAAGACACGGCTGCAGAGATTGCCCCAGGTATTCGCCAAATCGGCGTTGTAGACCTGGGTCATGCGCTCGACAGAGACGTTGCCGTCGGCGCCGAAGCGCACGTCGGAGAGGAAATAGTAGCGATAGGCGTCGGATCCGTACACGGACACGAGATCGGCGGGCCTGATGCCGTTGCCCTTGGATTTGCTCATCTTCTCGCCGCCCACCATGAGGAAGCCGTGGCCGAAGACCGTATGCGTGACAGGCAGGCCGGCGGCCATGAGCATCGCAGGCCAGATGACGCAATGGAAGCGCGTGATGTCTTTGCCGACGAAGTGATACTGCATGGGCCAGCGCGCATCGAATTCACCGGGGCGGTCGGGGTCGGCGTAGCCGATGCCGGTCAGGTACGCAAGCAGGGCATCCGCCCAGACGTAGCAGACATGGCCCTCGTCGAAAGTCAGCGGAATGCCCCAGTCGAAGGTGGAACGCGAGATGGACAGATCCTGCAGGCCGCCCTTGACGAACGCGACGACTTCGTTGCGACGCGTCTCGGGACGGATGAAATCGGGATGGGCTTCGTAGAACTCGAGGAGGCGGTCCTGGAATTCCGAAAGCTTGAAGAACCAGTTCTCCTCGCCCGACGACATGCGACGCACCGGACGCTTGCAATCCGGGCAGATGAACGCGCCCGCATCGTCGGTCTCCAGGTCGCTTTCGGCATAGTAGGTCTCTTCATGGACGCAGTACCAGCCCTCGTAGGCGCCCTTGTAGAGGTAGCCTTTCTCGTAGAGGTCGTTCCAGAACGTCTGCACGGTGCGCGTCTGGCGATCGGAGCTCGTGCGCACGAAGTCGGTGAAGGCGATATCGAGCATCTTCCAGGCGTCCATGAAGGCAGGCACCATGGAATCGCACCATTCCTGCGGGGTCATGCCGTGCTTCTCGGCGGTTTCGGCGACCTTCTGGCCGTGCTCGTCAAGACCGGTGACGAACGCGACGTCATGGCCGTTCATGCGCTGGTAGCGGGCAACCGCGTCCGCGGCGACGGTCGTGTAGGCCGTGCCCAGATGAGGCGCGGCGTTCACGTAGTAGATCGGCGTGGTGAAGGAATAGGTGGGCTTGGACATAGAGGCGCCTCTTTCCACCGGAGCGACTGATGGCGCCCCTCCGGTATCGTGCGCATCACGGCTGATGGCGCCGCCTGCGCGATCGAATGAAACCTAGGTATTGTACCGCAGGCGATGCGCCCATCGGACCTGTCCACGTGAAGGGCGGACTCCCGATGGCGCATCTCCCGACGATGCAATCCCCGACAGGATAGGAAGCGGCGTCAACGGGCGTCGCCCCTTCCCGATGGCACATCTCCCGACGGCGCGATCCCCGACGGCGCGCCGATGCGTTCGCATGCGCGACGTTCTCAGAATGCGGAGTGGTAGATGGCGCAGACGTCGTCGGCATCGAGCCTCTTGAAGGCACCGAACGGTTCGCCCTTCGCGGCGATGACCTTCGCCGTGAGATCGTCCACGCATTCCTCGGAAAGCCCGAAGCCGCCTAGGCGCACGGGCATCCCCATGCTGGCGAAGAACGAGGCCAGCAGGTCGATGCAGGCCTCGACGGCGTCTTCGACCGCCTGCGTTTCGCTCACGAAGCCCTCGTCGCCTTCCTGAACCGGTTCGATATCGAACACTTCGCGCGCGAAGAGCAGGAAGCGGTCCGGATCGTCGCGCCAGACATAGCGCATCCACGCCGGCATCATGACGGCGAGGCCCGCCCCATGCGTGATGGTCGTATCGAAGGCGGAAAGCGCATGCTCGAGCGCATGGCTTTCCCATCCACCCGCGCGCTGCCCGCATGCGAGGGCGCGACCGCATCCTGCAAGACCGTTGTGGGCGAGCATGCCCGCCCACATGATGTTGGCGCGCGCATCGTAGTCATCGGGGTTCGCCAGCGCGCGCGGCGTCTCGTCCATCAGCGCGCGGATGAGCCCGCACGCGATGTTGTCGGTCACAGGCACGGCGCCCACGCCGCTGAAGAAGCGCTCGCAGATGTGCGCGATCATGTCGGTCACGCCCGCAGCCGTCTGATACGGAGGGAGCGAGAACGTGACCTGCGGATCCATGAACGCGACGAAAGGACGGAAGAGGGCGCAGTTCACGCCGTTCTTCGCACCGAGCTCATCGTTGCTGATGACGCACGAATCCGAGGCTTCCGAACCGGCGGCCGGGATGGTGAGCACCGCGGCTACGGGCAGGGCGGATCCGATCTGCGCCTTCTTGCAGAAGAAATCCCAGACGTCGCCTTCGTACGGAACGCCGAACGCAATGGCCTTCACCGCATCGATGACGCTGCCGCCTCCGACGGCGAGCACGACGTCGATCTTGGCTTCCCGCGCGACGCGGATTCCCTCGCGCACGAATGCGACCTCGGGGTTAGGGCGCGCTCCGCCCTGCTCGGTCACGGCGATGCCCGCCGAGGCGAGCTGCGTGCGCATGCGGTCGAGGATGCCGGACCGTTCGGCCGAACCGCGGCCGTACACGACGAGCGCATGCGAGAACCCGCGCTCAGCTAGAGCGTCCCCCACCCGGTCGAGGGCCTGCCGGCCGAAGACGAACCGCGTGGGACACTGGAACGTGAAATCGTTCATGGATTCCCTCCGGACTATCCGAGGGACGCGAGGTACGCGACGATGTCGCCCGATTCGTACATCGGCGTACCGTCGACGAACAGGCACGGCACCTGGCGTTTGCCGCCGACCCGCACGAGTTCCTCGGCCGCGGCGGGCTCGGTGACGATGTCGCGATACGCAATGGGCGCGCGCCCGGCCCATTCGGCATCGATCCAGCGCATGACCCTCTGGCAATACGGGCAGGAATCCTTCTTGTACAAGACGAGCTCAGGCATGACGGCTCCCATCTCGAATGCTTCGAAGCGACATACGCCGCCCGAAACGACGACTGTTTCAGGCGGCATTATATCGATGCCGTATGGAGGTTCATTGGGTGCATCGGCGGGATGCGCGGACGTTCCCGCCTCTGCTAATCGGTGCGTTTTGCGCCTGTATACATCGCGCACACCATGCATACGAGAGCCGCAACGGCCCAGAATTTGTGGGAACCCATGGGAAACCTCCTTGACGTCGTTTCGTGACGGAGCGCCCCCGCGCTTCGCGTCACGCGAGACCTTCGCGTCGCACGACGCGAAACGATCGCGATTCGCGTGCCGTCGCGCGGTCACGCGGTCACGCGAGGCGAAACGGTTGCGATTCGCGCGTCGTCGCATGACCGTACGATGCAAGCCCGCATAGCCGCGAGGCGAAGCCCCGTATCGTTGGATTCAGTGTAGCAGGAACGAGGCGAAGCCCCGGTTAACTCTTCCGAGGCGTCACGATCCACGTCAGCGATGGCTTCTTACCCATGACCGCGCGCTGCTCGGATGCACTGCGCGCGGCGGGATGGACGTTGCCTGCCGTCGTCGGCACTTCGGTTGCCCGGCCCGACATGCATCGAGATGACGACGTCGCACCTGTTGCGACGTGACGGCAACGCGCGCAATGGATCCCAAGCACCAGAACGCGCGGGATCAGAGCGCGTGCACGAGCTCGTACGCTTCGTTCCGCCCCATGTCGAACTCCGATTTCAGCATGCGCACGATGTCTTTCTTCGAGACGGAAGGGTCGGACAGGAGCTCACGGGCGCGGTCGACGGCGGCATGCCGGAGCTCTTCTTGGTCCCGATCGGCCTCGTCCGGAGTCGGCGGGCCGACGACCAGAGCGATTTCCCCCCTGATGGCGCCATGCGCCTCGCGCTCGGAGAATTCGCGCAGCACGTCCTGCGCGGGACCCTTGAACACTTCCTCGTGCAGCTTCGTGAGCTCGCGACAGACCGCGACGTCGCGTTCGGGAAAGACATGAGCGACGGCATCGAGCGCGGCGACCACGCGATGCGGACTTTCATAGAAGACGAGCGCGGCATCGAGCGCGGCGAGCGCCTTGAGCGCGTCGCGACGTTCTCCCTGTTTACGAGGGAAGAACCCGCCGAAATAGTAGCGGGGCGCGGCGATGCCGCTCGCCACGTAGGCGGTCGCGGCCGCGGAAGCGCCGGGCAGCACGACGCAGGGAACGCCTCGGGCCTGCGCTTCGGCGATGAGCCGCGCGCCCGGGTCGGACACGCCCGGCATGCCGGCGTCGCTGCAGAACGCGATGGTTTCGCCCGCCTCGACGCGTTCGACGATACGAGGGGCCCTTTGCGCGATGACCGCCTCGTCCAGACGCTCGACGCGCTTCTCGATGCCGAAATGGGCGAGCAGCCTGCCCGTCACGCGCGTGTCTTCGGCGCAGACGACGTCGGCGTCGCGCAGGGCATCGAGCGTGCGCAGCGTGATGTCGCCGAGATTGCCGATGGGCGTAGGACAGATGTAGATGGTTCCGGGCATGCGGCCATTATACGCATCGAGCCGACGAACGCTCGCTCGTCTCCCGAACTCCGCCTTCGTTTATAGTGAGGTCCTGCGATCATAGTGAGACCTGTGATCGAGAGAATCGCAACCAACGAGCGGAGGACGGCATGCTGAGGCTTCATGTGCTCGCGAGCGGCAGCCATGGCAACGCTTCCGTCGTGGAGGATGCGGAAACCGGACGCGCGCTGCTCATAGATTGCGGCATCTCGAAGAAGGCGTTCCTGCAGCGTTGCTCAGAGGCGGGTTTCGACCCCCTCCGCATCGAGGGAGTCCTGGTCACGCACGAGCATACCGACCATACGAAGGGACTCGGCGTGGTGTTGCGCGGGCTCGCGAAGATGGGTACGCATCCGCAGGTCTTCGCCGATCCATCCGTCGTGCGCGCAAGCCGGGACATCGCAGACGCGCTCGCAAGCCTTGATGCTCGGGCGCAGCCGTTCGACGATTCGAGCGAGCTCACATTGGCGGGCATCGACGTGTTTCCGTTCCTCACCTCGCATGATGCCGTCGCATCCTATGGGTTCCGCTTCGAGACGAGCTCGGGCGAAGTCGGCAGGGAAAGAGGCCTGCTCGATGCGTCCGAATGCATCGCCGACGAATGCGGCAGGAATGCGCGCGCTACGATCGCTCGGGACGATTCGCCCGCATGCACCATACCCATGCGTGGCGCCGATAGATTGACCGCATTCGGTGCCGGCAATCCAGATATATGCGACAACATCGGATTCGCCTCGCAGGATAATGCGTCTTCTGCGCGCATCGGCGCCGCGACCGCCACGTGCGTCAATGCCGCGGCTGCTACGTGCGTCGATGCCGCGGCCGCTACGCACGACGTGCTCGGATTCATGACCGATACTGGCATCGTGACCTCGGCAGCACATGCCCATCTGCAAGGATGTCGCATTCTTGCGATCGAAGGAAACCACGATCCCCGCATGCTCGAAAAAGGGCCGTACCCGTATTCGGTCATCGCCCGTATCGGCTCGGATCGCGGGCATCTATCCAACGAACAGGGAGCCTGCGAACTCAGGAGCCTTCTGCACAATGGGCTCGAACGAGTCGTCGCCCTGCACGTATCGCAGAACACCAATACCTACGATTTGCCGAAACGCGCTTTTCAAGAGGTGCTTTTTCAGGAGAGGCACGACGCCTGCGCCGACGTCGGATTCCAGGAACGAGCGATCACCGTCGAGTAGCGCGCCTTGATGCAGCCGAGCGGCCGCCTTTGACGAGCTGCGCCCGCAGGAACGCCCTTGCCTATTGAGAGCCCTTTGCCTATCGAGAGCCCTTTGCCTATCGAGAGCCCTTTGCCTATCGAGAGCCCTTTGCCTATTGAGAGTCCCCTTGCCTGTCGAGAGCCTCTTGCCTGTCGAGAGCCTCCTACCATGTAGCGGCGGATGCCTTCGGAATCGAAGTCGAAGATCGAGAACCTCCTTGCCTCTCGAGAATCTCCTCGTCTATCGAAAGCTCCTTGCCTATCGAGAGTCCCTACCTGTCAAAAAATCGTCGTTGAACGAAAATTCGCGTGCGATTCCTGCCCAACTGCCAAAATCGAGGAGCTTAGGGGGTTCGAAGACTGGATTTCGAATCACAGCACCGATCTAGCTCATTTTGTATATACAATATATTGTTGTAAAAGTATTTTAATAACAATATATCGACTTGCGAGAAGCAGATAGAGGAGAATGCCACTCGAAAAAACCCCACTAAGCTCCTCGATTTTGGCAGTTGGGCGGTAAAGTGCATACAGCTCGTCATAACAAAGCACATACGTCCCGCCATGAGTCACATGCAACCCGTCATGAGCCACATACGTCTCGTCATGAGCCACATACGTCTCGTCATGAGCCACATGCAGCCCATCATAAGCCGACCAATAGACCGGACCAACGGAAGCGGATCCGCAACGTCTTGAACTGCGGAAACACCTCAGTCTGTAGCACCGCTTCGACCTGCGGAAACACTTCAGTCTGAAGCAATGTTTTAACCTGCGGCAACACCTCGGTCTGAAGCAATGCTTCGACCTGCAGCCGCATATATCCCTCGATCTGTGCATCCGTGCACCCTACGACCGAAGAGACATCTCGGCCCACATGGTCTATGGCCGAAGAGATACCTCGGCCCGCAGCAGCGCCTCGGCCCGCAGCACCTCTGTCTGCGGCGCTTCAACATGCAGGACCTCGATCCGCAGCCCATCGGTCCACAGCGCCTCGACCCACAGCGAAGCCCCGGTCAACAATGCCTTGACCTACAGCAAATCCTCGGTCAGCAACGCCTTGACCTGCAGAAACGCATCGGTCTGCCGAAACGTCTCGACCCGCAACGCCTAAGGCTGAGAATCAAACGACCCTGCCCGCACCAACCTCCCTGTCGTCATAGGCTTCGTGAGCAGCACCCTCGAGCGCAAGCTCATCTGCTTCGCAAGCGGCGTCCTCGTGCGCAAGCTCCTCGGCCACGCGCCGGCTGATGGCATCTACGTCGAGCACGACGCCGCACCCCTGGGTCGTCGACACGTCGAACGACTCCTGCAGCTCGACGGTCGCAGCTTCGCGCTCGGCCCGCGCATAGACCGGGGCCTCGCCGCGTTCTTCGGCCAGATTCGCCTTCGCGACGCTGATCATGAGCTTGATGCGGTTGAGCTGGTTGACCTCGGACGCACCCGGATCGTAGTCGACCGCGACGATGTTGCTTTGGCTGTAGCGGCGACGCAGCTCCTTGATGACGGCCTTGCCCACCACGTGATTCGGCAGACACGCGAACGGCTGCGCGCACACGATATTGGGCGCGCCGCTACGGATGAGCTCCACCATCTCGGCCGTGAGCAGCCATCCCTCGCCCATGGAGTTGCACAGGCTCAGGATGTCGCTCGCGTAATCGGCAAGCGTGTAGATGTCGGTCGGACGTTCGAAACGCGCCGATGCGTCAAGCGCGTCGAAAAGCGGCTTGCGGATGCGGTCGACGACGCGCAACGCGATGCGGCTTCCGACGGCACCCTTGGCCGAGCGCCCCAGCGGATCCTTCTGGAAGATGGCGCCCGCGATGCCGAACAGGAAGAACTCGGTCAGCCCCGGCACCACGGCCTCGCATCCTTCGGCCTCGATCACATCCACGACCTGGTTGTTCGCCGTCGGATGAAACTTCACGAGGATCTCGCCCACCACGCCCACGCGCGGCTTGGTGCCCTCGCCCGCAAGCGGCAGCGTGTCGAAATCCTCCACGATGCGCCGGATCGTGCGCTTGTAGGTCTTGTACGTCACGCCCTCGAGCATCTGCGCCTTGCACGTGGCCATCCAGGTGTCGAACAGATGCTGGGCCGAGCCCTTCTCGATCTCGTAGGGGCGCGTGCGGTAGAGGCACTGCATGAGCAGGTCGCCGTAGACGATGGCGTAGATGGCCTGGAGCAGCATCTTCGGCGTGACCTTGAAGCCCGGATTGCTCTCGTCGAGCTTCTTGAAGGCGAGCGAGATGACGGGCACGTGCCCGAGCCCCGCCGCCTTGAGCGCCTTGCGGATGAGCGCTATGTAGTTGGTCGCGCGGCATCCGCCGCCGGTCTGCGAAATGAGCACGGCAAGCTTGTCGGTATCGTAGCGGCCGCTCGTGACGGCTTCCATGATCTGGCCTGTGACCAGGATCGATGGATAGCAGATATCGTTATTGACGTACTTCAGGCCCGCGTCCACCGCACCGGTGTCCACGCTCGGCAGAAGCTCCAGGTTGTATCCGAAGCGCGTGAAGATAGGCTGCAGGATCTCGAAGTGATACGGCGCCATCTGCGGCGCGAGAATCGTATAGCCCGCCTCCTTCATCTCCTCGGTGAACGAGACCTTGGCGAACTCGGTGGATTCGGCCTCGCGCTGCTTGAGACGGAAGTCGGCGAAGGCTCCTTGGGACTGCGCGATCTCCGCCGCCGCGGCGGCCTCGGTCGCGCCGGTCTTGCCCGCCATGCGCTCCTTCGCATGCGCCGCATGCCGACGCATCTCGGCATCCGAGACCTCGATGTCGGTCGGGTACGCGCCGTGCTCGCCCACCGTCGGGCAGCCCAGCGCGCCCGGACGCGCGGCGGCTTCTTCGGCGCGGCGATCGGCCTGGTCCTTCAGGGCCGCGAGCAGCGAGCGGATGCGGATGCGGATCGCGCCCAGGTTCGACACCTGATCGATCTTGAGCACGGTGGCGATCTTGCCGGATTCCTCGAGAATCTCCTGCACCTCGTCGGTCGTGAGCGCATCGAGGCCGCATCCGAAGCTCACGAGCTGCACCAGATCCAGGTCGTTGCGCTGCGTGCACACCTTGGCGGCGGCATAGAGACGCGTATGGTACATCCACTGGTCGACGACGCGGATCGGACGCTCGAGCTCGCCAAGATGGGCAACCGAATCCTCGGTCAGGACCGCCAGGCCGAAACCCGTCAGAAGCTCGGGGATGGCATGGTTGATCTCGGGGTCGTTGTGGTACGGGCGGCCGGCAAGCACGATGCCGTGCGTCCCGGTCTCTTCCATCCACGCGAGGGTCTCGACGCCCTTGACATGCATGTCTTCCTTGAACGCCTCGTCCTCGGCCCATGCGGCCTCGACGGCGGCGGCCACGTCGGCGCGCGAGGGTGCGGACGCATGGCGGCAGGTCGCATCGGGGAAATTCTCGTACAGCTCAACGAACAGACGATCTTTGAGCTTCTCCTTCTGATCGTAGGGAAGCCACGGATTCAGGAATGCCGTCTCGCTTTCGTTGAGCTCATCGACATTCAGGCGCAGAGCCTCGGAATACGATGCGACGATCGGGCAGTTGTAATGATTGCCCGCGCCGGCGTCTTCCTGGCGCTCCCACTTGGCGCAGGGCATCCAGATGAAGTCGAGGCCCTTCGCGAGCAGGTTCATCACATGGCCGTGCGAAAGCTTCGCCGGATAGCACACGCTTTCGGAAGGCATGGACTCGATGCCTTCCTCGTAGGTGGCCGGCGTCGTGTCGTCCGAGATCACGACGCGATAGCCCAGCTGCGTGAAGAACGTGAACCAGAACGGATAGTTCTCGTACATGTTGAGCGCGCGCGGAATGCCCACGGTGCCGCGCGGAGCGGCGTCGGCAGGAAGCGGTTCGTAGTCGAAGAGGCGATGGTTCTTGTATTCGTAGAGGTTCGGCACGCTCGAACGCTTCGTGGCAAGGCCGATGCCCTTTTCGCAGCGGTTGCCCGTGATGAAGCGGCGATGCCTGCCGGTGGCGGCATCGCGGCCGAAGTCGTTGATCGTGAGCAGGCAGTTGTTGGAGCAGCCCTTGCAACGCGCCGACTTCTGCGCGGGGCGCAGCGATTCGATTTCGGAAAGCGACAGCATCTTCGTGCGTGCGTCTTCGCCCGCGGCGCGATCCCGGGCCAGAAGCGCGGCGCCGTAGGCTCCCATGAGACCTGCGATGTCGGGGCGCACGGCCCTGACCTCGGCGAGCTGCTCGAACGCGCGCAGCACGGCGTCGTTCAAGAACGTGCCGCCCTGCACGATGACCTTCGTGCCGACCTCGTGGGGGTCGCGGATCTTGATGACTTTGAACAGGGCGTTCTTCACGACCGAGATGGCCAGGCCCGCCGCGATGTCGCCGACGGTGGCGCCTTCCTTCTGCGCCTGCTTGACGCGGCTGTTCATGAAGACGGTGCAGCGGCTGCCCAGATCGACCGGATGCTTGGCCGCGTTCGCCGTCTGCGCGAACGACATGATGTCGAGGTTCAGGCTGGTCGCGAAGCTTTCGATGAAGCTTCCGCAACCCGACGAGCATGCCTCGTTGAGCATGATGTGCTCGATGACGCCGTCCTTGACGCGCAGGCACTTCATGTCCTGGCCGCCGATGTCGAGGATGAATTCGACGCCCGGCAGCATCTCCTGCGAACCGCGCAGGTGCGCGACCGTCTCGATTTCCCCGGAGTCGAGGTTCAACGCCTCGAGCAGAAGGCCTTCGCCGTATCCCGTGACCGTGACGTGGCCGATCCGCACGAGCGGCTCGCCCGTCTCGGCATCGACCGGCATGTCGCCGTAGAGCATCGCGACGGTCTGCTTGGCGGTTCCGAGCACGTCGCCGCGGTTGTTCGTGTAGTGGCTCCACAGAAGCTCGCCGTCGCGGCCGATGAGCGCCGCCTTGAACGTGGTCGATCCGGCATCGATGCCCAGATACGCCGTGCCCGAATAGCGCATGAGCGCGCCGCGCTTGACGCGTTCCCGGTCGTGACGGTCTTTGAACTCTCGGTACTCGTCTTCGCTCGCGAACAGCGGAGGCAGACGCACGACTTCGCTGCCCTGGATATCGCCCAGGTTGCGCAGACGGTCGAGCACGCAGGCGATGCGCTCGGGAGCGTTCGGCGTGCCGCAGATGGCGGCGCCCGACGCGACGAAGAGATGGGCGTTCTTCGGACGCAGCGCGTGTTCGTCGTCCAGATCGAGCGTTTCGCAGAAGCGCTTGTCGAGCTCGGAGAGATACTGGAGAGGACCGCCGAGGAAGGCGACGGTGCCGCGGATCGGACGACCGCATGCCAGGCCGGAGATGGTCTGCGTCACGACGGCCTGGAAGATGGATGCCGCGATGTCTTCGCGATGGGCGCCCTCGTTGATGAGCGGCTGCACGTCGGTCTTGGCGAACACGCCGCAGCGGCTTGCGATCGGATAGATTGTCCTGCAGCCCTTCGCGAGCTCGTTCAGGCCGGTCGCATCGGTGTTGAGCAGGGTCGCCATCTGATCGATGAAAGCGCCCGTGCCGCCGGCGCACGTGCCGTTCATGCGCTGCTCGATGCCCTCGTCGAAATAGATGATCTTGGCGTCCTCGCCGCCGAGCTCGATGACGACGTCGGTCTGCGGGATGTAGGTGGACACAGCGGTTTTGGAGGCGATGACTTCCTGGACGAACTCGATGCCGAGCCACTGCGCGAGCAGAAGGCCGCCCGAGCCGGTGATCGCCATGGTCATGGGCGTATCGGGATACTTCTCGGCGGCTTCCTCGAGCACTTCGACGATGGTCGCGCGGATGTCGGCATGGTGGCGGCGGTAGCACGAATGCTCGATGGCGAACGCATCGTCGAGCACGGCCACCTTCACCGTGGTGGAGCCGACGTCGATGCCGATGTGGCGCACGGACGAGGCGGCAGAGGAGCCTGCAGCATCCGCGGCGGCCGACGGTTCAATAACCTGCGATCCGTCCGACGAGGGGCTTGCGGCCTGCACGTCCGCCGCAGCCGCGCCTGTCGCAGGCAGATCCGCGGCCTGCGGTTCGACCGTTGCTCGACCTGCGATCCGCGGTTCGGTCGTATCCGACATGTTCTCTTCCGTATCGCTCATGAAAGCTCCTTGGTGGCAGCGATGCTTACAGCTTGATGGATTCGCCGGGCTTGATGAAGAGCAGGCGCACCGCGATGCGCGCCATCTCCTCGGAGGATTCCTCCATGCCGGTTTCTATCCAGCGGCAGATGACGCCCAGGTACGCATTGGCGTAGAACGCGACGTAGTAGTCCACGAAGGCGGTGCGGTCGGCGCGGTAGCGCGCATGCAGCAGCGCGAGGATGAAGTTGTCGCACACGTAGGTGCGCAGGCGGCCGCCGAACGACGGGTCGCCGCCCTCGCCCATGACAGCCTGGAGGAACTCCGCCTGGCCGCGCAGGTAGTCGAAGAGCTCGACGAGCACGGGCAGCGGGCGGCGCGTAAGCGCATAGCGCCCGACCGATATGACCGACAGGCTCTTGAGGTGGGGCTGCAAGCAGCTCAAGCCCTCAAGAACCTCGTCTTCGAGGGAGCGGAGCAGGTCGTCTTTGTCCTTGTAGTGGTTGTAGAACGTGCCGCGATTGAGGTCGGCCTTCGCGCAGAGGTCGTTGATGGTGAACCCGTCGAGCCCACGTTCGTTCATAAGCGCGATCAAGGCATCGCGCAACGCCGCCTTGGTGCGTGCGATGCGCCGATCCTCGGCGTTCGACGTGCTCGACGACATTCCCCCACCGCCTTCCGCATTCCGTCCAATCTGTTAGACAAGGTGACTAATTTTGAACACCGTGTCTAATAACGTAAGATTGTAGAAAGCGGCGCGCAGGAAGGCAAGCGCCTGCGCGGCGAATCCTTATTTATCCGCGTGCTGGGGAATCTCGTCGGTGGAGGCCTCGTCCAGGTTGCCGCTGTAGACATAGTGGCGCGTCTCGCGGGCGATCAGGCCCGACAGCAACAGCACGACGATGATGTTGGGCACTGCCATCAGCGCGTTCGCCACATCGGACGCGTTCCAGACGACATTGGCGACGCCAAGCGATCCCACGAAGGCCGCGAGCACGTACAGCACCTGATACGGTCGCACGGCATGCTTGCCGAAGAGGTAGGCCGCGCAGCGGTTGCCGTAATAGCTCCAGCCGAGAATCGTCGAATACGAGAACAGGATCATGCCGACGACCAGGATGGGGGTTCCCACGTACGGGATGGACGCGAAGGCCGCGCTCGTCAGCTGCGCGCCCGCGGTGATCGAGCCGGAGGCGATCTGGTCGACGACCTCGGAATGCGCGAGCATCGTGGACACGAGCACGATGCCCGTGAGCGCGCAGATAACGACGGTGTCCCAGAAGGTGCCGGTCATGGACACGAGCGCTTGACGCGCAGGATTGCGCGTGGAAGCGGCCGACGCCACGATGGGCGCCGAGCCCAGGCCCGATTCGTTGGAGAACAGACCGCGGGCGCAGCCGAACTGGATGGCCGCCATGACGCCGGAGCCGAGCAGACCGCCGAACGCCGAGCGCGGATCCAAGGCCGCCGTGAAGATGAGCTTGATGGCGGGCCATACGAAATCCCAGTTCATACCGATGATCATGATGCAGCCCCATGCATAGGCGATTGCCATGAACGGCACGAGCTTCTCGCACACCTTCGAAATCACGGTCACGCCGCCGAAGATGACGATGGAGACCATGATCACGATGCCGAGCCCGATGCCCCAGACGGGAATGCCCGGCGCATTGGCGAGGATGACCGTCGTCATGGAATTCGACTGCACGGCCGAGCCGATGCCGAACGACGCGATGGCGGCGAACAGCGCGAAAAGCACCGCACCCGCCTTCGCCCATGCCGGAACGGAACCGTCGGGACGCGTGAACGCGCGCTCCCATGCGTACATGGCGCCGCCGAGCATCTTGCCCTCGTGGTCCTTCACGCGGTACTTGACCGCCGCATAGGTTTCGGAATACTTCGTCGCGATGCCGAAGACGCCGGTCAGCCACATCCAGAGCACGGCCCCGGGGCCGCCCGCGAGGATGGCCGTCGCCACGCCGACGATGTTGCCCGTGCCGATGGTGGCCGAAAGCGCCGTGGTCAGCGCACCGAATTGGCTGATGTCCCCTTCGGCATCGGGATCCTTCGTGATGGAGAGCTTGATGGCGAGCGGCAGCTTGCGCTGGATGAATCCCGTGCGCGCCGTCAGGAACAGATGGCTTCCCAGGAGAAGCACGATCATGGGAACGCCCCAGACGAACCCGTCAACCGCATCGATGATTCCGACGATATCCATGTGCTTCCCTTCTTCGCATGGCCGCATCGAATCCACGCCGCGCGTACGCGCGTGCAAAGCCCGAACCACGTTTCGTGTCGGCTCAAATCGCGTTGCATCGTTATTGAACTGCGCATACGTCTTACGACGATGTCTCGGGAAGTATAGGGAGCCTGCATTTCGGCAAGGTTTCGTTCTCGGAAAAAGAAGGCGAACTATTCCGTGAGCGGCGTTCGAAGGCGGCTGAGGCATGCGCGGCGGCACCCGTCGCAGCCATCGAGTCGAAACGCATCCTCTCCCTGCGTGCGGAGGCGCCGCTCAACGCATGCCCGCGATGCGGCCGACCGCCCGCGCATAGCTCAGGAGAATCGCTCGTCGAGCTCGACGCGGCGACATCCGCCGCGACTACCCGTGCGCATCTCGGAAAAATGACGGCTAGGCAAGCCGACCGTACGGTGCTAGTATCGGGGCGCTGTTTCAGGGCGAGGTGAAATTCCTCACTGGCGGTAACGGGGAAGATCGGGCAGACGACCCGCCTCCGAAGTCCGCGACCCTCGGCTCGTTGGTTCGAGTCCCGAGGTTGACCCGGTGCGAATCCGGGACCAACGGTTAAAGTCCGGATGGAAGAGGCAGGTGATGCAATCATGTCCGAACAGTCTCGTATCGCGTCCATCAAGAACACCAACAGGTGGGACACCCGACAATTGGTGACGATGGGGCTCATGACCGCGCTCGCGGCGCTCCTCTCGTTCGTCCAGTTCCCGATCTTCCCCGGCGCGGACTTCCTCAAATACGACCCGTCGCTCGCGGCATCGATGGTCGTCGGATTCGCGTACGGTGCCGGTCCCGGCATGGTCGTCGCGCTGCTTGCAGCCACGATCCAAGGCCTGATCATGGGCAACTGGGTCGGTGCGCTCATGAACTACGTCGCGGCTCTCTGCTTCATTCTTCCCGCATCCCTCATCTACAAGCGCTTCCATACGTTCAAAGGCGCGATCGGAGGCCTGCTCGTCTCGATCGTCGTGGTGGTGGTCGGCAACTGCGCCTCCAACCTGACGCTCGGCGTGTGGTTCTTCTACGGATCGGCCGACGCCATCCTGCCGCTCATGCTGCCGGCCGTCATCCCGTTCAACATCATGAAGGCAGGTCTCAACTCCCTCTTGGCGCTCGCGGTGTACAAGACGGTATCGAACCTGATCACACCTAAGAAAGACCAGGTGAAGGGACGCGAATGAGGATCATGCCCGAACCCTCGGCCCGAAGCCTCGCCCTTGCAAGGAAGCGATCATGATCGACTGCACAGACGTCACATTCACCTACGACGGAACGGAGCATGCGCTCGACGGCGTCAGCCTGCATGTGGATGCCGGCGAATTCGTCTGCGTGCTCGGCGGGAATGGATCGGGCAAATCCACGCTCGCGAAGCACCTGAACGCGCTGCTCGTCCCCGATGAAGGCACGGTGCGCATCGACGGGCACGACACGTCCGATACGGACGCCACCTTCCTCATCCGTTCGACCGCGGGCATGGTGTTCCAGAATCCCGACGACCAGATCGTGGCGTCGCTCGTGGAGAACGACATCGCGTTCGGCCCCGAGAACCTCGGGGTCGCGCCTGCTGAAATCAGACGACGCGTGGGAGACGCCCTGGCCGAGGTCGGGCTCATCGGTTTCGAAGACCGCGAGACCACCGCGCTTTCCGGAGGACAGAAGCAGCGTGTCGCCATCGCCGGCGTGCTTGCCATGGATCCGAAGATCCTGATCCTGGACGAGGCGACCGCGATGCTCGATCCGCGCGGCCGCGCAGGGCTCATGCGCGTCTGCAAAGACCTCAACGCGCGCGGCATGACCATCGTCATGATCACCCATTTCATGGACGAGGCCGCCGAGGCCGACCGCATCGTCGTCATGAACCGAGGGCGCATCGTCGCGCAGGGCGCGCCCGAAGATATTCTGACCCAAGCGGATATGCTGGCCGAACTGAACCTGGAGATGCCGTTCGCGAGCACGCTTTCGCTCGACCTCGCGCGCCGCGGCATCGATGTCGGCATGCACGTGCATGCGCCTGAGCTCGAGTGCGCCCTTATAGATAGGGCGCACGCCGAAGGATGGTGCGAGAAAGCCGCCCGCATAAGCCAGCCTGCATCTTCCGATGCGGAGGGCGCCCCGATCGCCGCCGGCGTCGCCGCAGCCGACCTCCCTTCATCCACCGCTGCGCGCGAAAACGCGGCCCGCGAAGCCGACGCGGGCGCACCGGATGCGGCTGGCGAGGCTTCGACTGCCGCGGCCGAGACGGACGCCCTCGTCCGCATCGAAAACGTGTCGTTCACCTATATCGCCTCGAAACGCGCACGCGCGCAGATCGAACGGGAGATGCGCCATTCCTCCAAACCTGCGAAATGGGGCAACGACCCGTCCGAGACCTGGGCGCTGCGCGATATCGATCTGACCGTCGCGCCCGGGGAATTCTTCGGCATCGCGGGACATACCGGGTCGGGAAAATCAACGCTTATCCAGCACTTGAACGGCATCGTTCACCCGACGATCGGACGCGTGCTCGTGCACGGGCTCGACATCGCCGACAAGAGGAATGCACGCACCGTGCGCGGCGAGATCGGTGTCGTGTTCCAATATCCCGAGCACCAGCTCTTCGCGGCCACCGTGCATGACGACGTGGCCTTCGGCCCGCGCAACCTGGGACTGGACGCGGACGAAGTCGAGCGCCGCATCGTCGATGCGCTTGCGCGCGTCGGACTCGATGCGGCGGAAATCGGCACGGCGAGCCCGTTCGAGCTTTCCGGAGGACAGCAGCGCCGCGTCGCCTTCGCCGGCGTGCTGGCCATGCGACCGCATATGCTCGTGCTGGATGAGCCCGCCGCCGGGCTCGACCCGAAGGCGCGTGCGGAGTTCCTCGAGCTCATCCGCGCCTTCCACGACCAGGACGGGATGTCCGTCGTCATGGTCTCGCACAGCATGGACGATCTGGCGCGGCTCTGCGACCGCATCGCCGTGATGAACGAAGGGCGCCTGTTCGCCGTCGGCACGCCTGCCGAAATATTCCTGCGCGGCCCCGAACTCAAATCCATAGGCCTGGGCCGCCCTGCAGCCCAACGTCTTGCGGAAACCCTGCAAGCTCAAGGCCTGCCGCTCGATGCGGACGTGCTCTATGACGAACCGACGCTCGTGCGCGCCATCGCGGACGTGCGTGCGCGCGCGAAGGCGGGCACCCGATGAAGACCGCATTCTCCTTCGGAAGCCCCTATCCGGGAACGAGCTTCATCCATAGGCTCGACCCGCGCGCGAAGCTTCTGTTCGGCTGCATCTACATGGGAATCATCCTGGCAGCGCAGGACTTCGCGCAGCTCGGCGTCATCGCGGCATTCGGCGTGCTCATGTATGCGGTCTCGCGGATACCCGTCGGCAACGCCTTGAAATCGCTGGCGCCGCTGCTGGTCATCGCGCTGCTCGCCGCCGTGCTGAACCTCTTCACCGTGCAGACGGGAAGTCCGTTGGTCGACGTCGGATTCATCCACATCACGACCGGCGGGGCGCGGTCGTGCGCCTTCATCGCCTGCCGCATCACGCTCATGATGCTGGGAATGAGCCTTGTCACGATGACCACGATGACGCTCGATCTGACCGAAGGAATCGAGAAGATCCTCGGGCACTTCAAGCGCTTCGGCATGCCGGCGCACGAGATCGGCATGATCTTCGGCATCGCGCTGCGATTCCTGCCTCAATTCGCAACCGAATTCGTGCTGATCCGCCAGGCGCAGATCAGCCGCGGGGCAGACCTCGCAGGAAGCCCGGTCAAGGGCGTGCGCATGGTCTCTTCGCTGCTCATTCCCATGTTCACGAGCGTGTTCCGCCATGCCGAGACGCTCTCGGCCGCCATGGATGCACGCTGCTACCACGGAGCCGACGGGCGCACCGAGATGCATCCGCTCTCCTATTCGCGCCGCGACGCCCTGGCGCTTGCATGTCTGATCGCGCTCGGTATCGCCATCGGCGCCATGAACGTGCTGCGGTGAAAGGAGTCCTCATGGACGATCAAGGCATGCAGACCGTGCTCGACTATCTGACGCACGTCCCGGCATGGTATCTGGCAACGACCGACGAGCATGACGGCGGCCAGCCGCGCGTCCGGCCGTTCAGCTTCGCCGCCATCGAGAACGGCAGGCTCTGGTTCAGCACGTCCAAGGACAAAGACGTCTACCGCGAGCTTCTGGCCAATCCGAAGTTCGAACTGTGTTCCTGGTGGGTCGGGCATGGATGGCTCGTCATGTCAGGGGTGGCGGACATGACGGATGCCGTGAGCGACGAGGTGCGCACGGCGGGCTTCGAGCACATGGTCGCCCTCGGCGAAGGCCACGACTCCCCCGACGACGGCCGCCTGACCTACTTCAGCGTGAAGAGCGCACGCGCCCGCATCGACGACATCGACGGCTCGTCGCGCGAAATCGCGTGGGAATAAACCGAATGCGCGAGCGCATCGCGCCAGACGATCGTCCCTCGCACCAAGCACTTCCCGAGCAAGCCTTCCCGCTGTTTCTCCGGACGTAATTCAGCAACCGCCTCAGACGCGTCGTATGGGATGTCAGACAACGGTTCTCAGCTTTTCGGGTACGACTTTGCGGACATCGCCGAGATAGATTTCGTGATGATGCCCGGCTTCTTGGAAGGCAGATAGAGCTCCTTGCATTCCTTCTTGAAGTCGTACGCCATGCGACATCCCTTTCCCCTTATGAAGAAGGAAGGGACCGAGGCATGCCCTCGATCCCTTCCGCGCATCCGTTTATTCGAAACGGTAGATATCCTTCGTGGCTTCGACGAAATCCGCATAGACCTCGGCGAGAATGCCTTCGTCGCACACGAGTTCGAACTCGGACGGTTGGCCGTCTTCGTCGAAGGCGACGGCCTCGAGGATCATGACCTCGCCGGACGACTTGGCGGGATGGCCCTCGTCCACAGGGAAGAAGAACCCGTAGCTGCGCCCTTCGTGGATGAGCAGGCCCAGGAATTCGAGATCCATCGGATCGCCATGCTCGTCCTCGAACGAGAAGACCTGGCCCTCCTCGACGGGCGGCGCGAAGTTCGGAGCGCTCCCTTTGCGTGCCTCTGCCATAGGATTACCTGCCTTTCCTGCGGTAATGATGATTCGAGGTGCGCGAGGCGCCCTTGGAGGGGGACGTCTTGCCGGACGAGGCCTTCTTCGACCCTGCGCGCTTCGAGGGCGCGTCGGATCCGGCTGTTCCGGCCGCCTCGGTCGCGACAGCGACGGACGCAGGCGCGCCTTCGGTCGCAGCGGCAGACGCCGCGGCGTTCACGGCCGCCGCGATCTTCGCCGCCTCTTCGGGAAGACGGTTGAGCACGAAACGCTGGACCTCGTCGCCATGCTTCTTGCGCAGGCGTGCGAAGCGCTCTTCGGTCGTCTTCCAGACGGCATACAGCGGCGTGGCGATCGCATAGGACGAATACGCGCCGGCGACCAGGCCGATCGTCATGGCGAGCGCGAAGTCTTTCAGCGTCTCGCCGCCGAAGAGGAGCATCGCGACGACGGGGATGAGCGAGGTGATCGATGTGTTCATCGAACGCATCAGGACCTCGTTGATCGAATGGTTCGCCATGGACATGAAGGTGCACTTGATGGATTCGTCCTTCATGTTCTCGTTGATGCGGTGGAACACGACCACCGTGTCGTAGAGCGAATAGCCCAGGATCGTCAGGATGGCCGCAATGGTATTCGGCGTGACCTCGCGCCCGAGCAGGGCGTAGATGCCGAACACGAGGATCAGGTCGTGCAGCAGCGCCACGACGGCGGTGACGCCCATCTTGTAGTCGCGGAAGCGCAGCGAGATGTAGATGATGATGAGCACGAGCGAAACCAGGAAGGCGAGCACCGAGGCCTTGATGACCGACGTGCCCCAGTCGGGACCGATGGTCGTGACCTCGAAGCTGTCGGTCGACCAGCCGAACGAGCCGGCGACCTGGTTGGCGACGGCCGTGGCATCCTCGGCCGACGTGGTGGTGGTGCGCACGAGGAAGCCTTCGGCGCCATCGGCGGATGTCGTCTGGATGACGGCATCGCCCTCGCCCGCATCGGCGAACGCATCGCGCAGCTGCTCGGTGGTCACGTCGCCCGTGTCATGGAACGAAACCGAGGTGCCGCCCACGAATTCGATGCCGAATTCGATGCCGCGGATGCCGATGAGGCCCACGACCGCCACGATGGCGACGGCCGCAAGCGCGAGCGTGACCTTGCGGTACTTGAGGATCGCGAAGTCGCGCTTGATGAAGCGGCCGGGAATCTTATACCCCTCGGGCGCAACGGAGGACCCTTCGAAATACGGAGCCGCGTTCTCGCAGTCCTTCACGCCCCAGAAGCCCGGATGGCGCGCGATGAGGCGCGGCGCGAGCAGACGGATGATAGGCGCCTTGAACAGCAGCATCATGACGATGTCGCAGAAGATGCCGAGCGCGAGCGTCAACCCGAAGCCCTTGACCGACGCGGAAGCCAGGAAGAACAGCGTGAGCGCGGACACGAGCGTGACGAGGTCGGCGTCGATCGAGGTCAGAATGCCATGACGCACGCCGGTGATGGATGCGGCGCGCACGCTTCTGCCCATGCGGATCTCTTCGCGGAACCGCTCCAGCGTGAGGATCGACGAGTCGGCGGCCATGCCGATGGTGAGCACGATGCCTGCGATGCCGGCCAGCGACAGCGAGAACAGGCCGAGGCGCGAAAGCCCCGCGAGAATACCCAGGTAGAGCGCTGCGAACACGAGCATGGCGGCAGCGGTGATGAAGCCGAGCCCGCGATAGAACACAAGGAGGTACAGCATGACGAGCAGCAGGCCGACGGCAGCGACGAGCACGCCGGAATGCAGGGCGTCCTGACCGAGGGTCGGGCCGACGGTCTGCGCCTGCTCGAATTCGAAATCGATGGGCAGCGATCCGGACTCGAGCACGGTCTGCAGCGACTTCGCCTCGTCGAGCGTGTAGTTGCCGGTGATGGACACCCTGCCGTCGGGAATCGCCGACTGGACGGCCGGCGCGCTCTGCACCACGCCGTCGAGGATGATGACGATCTTGCCCTTGGTAGGCGCGAGGTCGGTGGACGCCTCGGCGAAGGCCTTGCCGCCTTCGCTGTTCAAAGCGAGGTTGACCGCATAGTCCGCAGACGTTTCGCTTGCGCGGTCGACCGTGATGCGCTCGATGTCGTCGCCCGTGACGATGGGCGTGTAGGTGCCCGGCTCGACGGTCATGCCCGCAAGCTCGCTTTCGCCGGTCGGCAGCGTGGTGCCGTACGCGTCGGTCGCGGTCTTCTGCGTCATGTATTCGCCGGCATCGATCTTCTTGGCCACATCGGCGTCGGTGAAGGAGTCGAGGCGCGCGAACTCGAGCTTGCCGGTCTTGCCGATCGTGTTGAGGGCCTCCTGGGTGTCGGAGATGCCCGGGATCTGCACGAGGATCTGGTTATCGCCCTGAAGCTGGACGACCGCCTCGGACGCGCCGAGGGCGTTCACACGGCTTTCGATGATGGAACGCGACTTCTCCATATCGTCCGACGAGACATCGGAACCATCGGTGCTGTTCGCGCTCAAGACGACCGACAGGCCGCCCTGGATGTCGAGGCCTTGGTTGATGCGGTCTTGGGGCGGCATGAACAGGAAGATGGAGCCGAGGACCAGAACGATCGTGGCGATGAGCAGCCATAGGTTGCGACGGGCGGGAGCGCTTTGGGCGCTGCGGTTCTTAGACGATGAGATATCGCTCATATCTGCTTCTAACTCCTCGCTATGAGCTGTAAGACGGTTTCCCTGCACGCCGCGATCGAAAAACCGCGGCGAACTTTACGAGTATACCAGTAAAAAACGACGTGCCGCCCGACCCTCGGCAGCCATTCTCCGCTGAACCGATAGCCGTTCGCGGCCGCCCGCCGACTGTTGCGCGATCGGATCAGTAGTCGTTCGCGGCCGGAGAGGCCATCCAAGCGCGATAGAACTCCTCGTAGATTCCGTCAAGGATCGCTTCGCGTGCGCGACCCATCAAGCTGATCAGGAAATGCAGGTTGTGGACGGACAACAGGATTCCGCCGAGCATCTCTTTCTGCATGACGAGATGCCGCAGGTAGGCGCGCGTGTACTGCCGGCAGACCGGACAGTCGCAGGCATGATCGAGCGACGTGAAGTCGCGCTTGTATTTGGCGTTGCGCATGTTCATACGGCCTTGGCTGGAAAACGCCGTGCCCATGCGTCCCGTGCGCGTCGGCAGCACGCAGTCGAACATATCCACGCCCTCGCGCACGGCGCGCACGAGGGTCGTCGGGTTGCCGACGCCCATCAGGTAGCGCGGGCGGTCATCGGGCAGCGCGCGCGTGACCTGGCCGAGCGTTTCGAACATCACGTCGTGGGGCTCGCCGACGGAATATCCGCCGATGCCGAAACCCTGGAAGCCCCGGCCGCCCGACGAACGGCTTTCCGCATCGATCTCGAGCAGGCGACGCACGCTTTCAAGACGCAGGTCGAGGTGCATGCCCCCTTGCACGATGGCAAAGAGCGCCTGGTCGATGCGCGAATGAGCGTCGCAGCAGCGCTTCGCCCATTCCCACGAGAGCGCAGTCGACGCCGCGACGTCCTCTTTCTCGCACGGGTAGCCGATGCACTGGTCGAGCTGCATGCAGATATCGGCGCCGATGCGCTGCTGGATGTCCATGTTGGATTCGGGCGTCCAGCGATGCGCGCTGCCGTCGTAGTCGCGCGCGTGGAACGTGACGCCGTCCGCGTCGGTCTTCATCATGTGGTCGAGGCTGAACAGCTGGAAGCCGCCCGAATCGGTGAGCATCGGCCCGTCGTAGTTCATGAACCGCTGGATCCCGCCGGCCTCTTCCACGACGTCGACGCCGGGACGCATGTAGAGGTGGTACGTGTTCGCGAGCACGACCTGGCTGTTCAGGGCATGCAGCTGGTCGGGCGTGATGCCCTTGACCGTAGCATGCGTGCCCACCGGCATGAACATCGGCGTGCGCACCGTGCCGTGCGCCGTTTCGAACGAAAGCGCACGGGCGGCGCCGCAGGACGCTTCCACCGTGACGTCGAAAAGCGACATCGATCCTCCTCTGATCTTCTTGATGCACCCCGATCGTCCTGCTCGGACCATGCGAAATGCGATGCGGTGACCGACCGGAAAGGCGTGCCGACGCGCGCCCTAGATGAACAGCATGGCATCGCCGAACGACAGCATGCGGTAGCCGGATTCGATGGCGTGCCGATAGGCCGCACGCACGTTTTCGCACGTGGAAAAGGCGCTGACCAGCATCATGAGCGTGGAGCGCGGCACGTGGAAGTTCGTGATGAGACCGTCCACGACGCCGAATTCGAAGCCAGGAAGAATATAGAGGGACGTCGCCTCATGGTCACGCGCGCGCAGGCGGCCCGCCTCGCGGTCAAATGCGCTTTCGAGCGACCGGACGCTCGTCGTGCCCACGGCGAAGACGCGCCCGCCGCGCGCATGGCAGGCATCGCACGCATCCACGACCTCCTGCGATACCGTGTAATGCTCGGTGTGCATCGTGTGCTGCGTCGGATCGTCCTCGTCCACGATGCGGAAGGTGTCGAGCCCGACCTCGAGCTCGACGGTCTTCCATGCGACGCCCTTGGCGCGCAGGCGTTCGATGAGCTCGGGCGTGAAGTGGAGCCCGGCCGTCGGGGCGGCGGCGCTCTTCTCGTCGTGGGAATAGACGGTCTGGTACATCTCCTCGTCGCCGGCGTAGTGCTTGATGTAGGGCGGCAACGGCGTGCGCCCGACGGCATGCAGCGCCTCGTCGAGCGAGGAGCGTTCGGTGGAGAGGCGCGCGATGCGCTCCCCCTTACCGCCTTCCAAGCCCCAGTCGATGATCTCGGCGGAAAGCGCCACGGCCCCTTCGCCGTCGACGAAATCCACGATGGCGCCCGGCTTCAGGCGTTTGCCGGGACGCACGAGCACGTCCCATACGGCCGATGCGTCGGCCTTGGGCTCCACGTCGAAGCGCTCGCGCAGAAGGAAGACCTCGGCTTCGCCGCCCGTCGTGCGCTTGCGTCCCAGAAGGCGCGCCGGCATGACGCGCGTGCTATTGGCGACCAGCAGGTCGCCGGGGTTCAGATAGCCTTCGATATCGCGGAAGATGCGGTCGGCGAGCGCGCCGGTCTCGCGGTCCATGACCAGCAGCCTGCAGGCGTCGCGCACGGGCGCGGGTTCCTGCGCGATGCAGCGTTCAGGCAGGTCGTAATCGAAATCATCGGTTCGCATGCGTCTTCTTGTACTCCTTCAGCGCGGCCCTCTGGCGCGCGCGGCGCGAGGCGTATTCCTGCTTCTCCGCCCGCCTGGCCGCCAGTTCCCGTTCCTTCTGCGCCTTGATCGGCGCGAGGCGTATCTCGCGCTCGGCCTTCGCGCGGGCACGCTCCGCCGCGCGCATGGCGCGTTCGTCGTCGGCCTCCACCTTGGAAAAGCCGCAGCCGCAGTAGTCCTGGCGATACATGCCCATCTCGCGGCTGCGGCGCGTGGCCTCCGCGTAGTTCTCGCGATAGTCGTGGAACACCGGCGCGAGTCCGTGCGCAGCGCACACGTCGGCGAGCTCTTCGCCGATGACGGCCGTGTATTGGTACGGGCTCACGGTCAGCGTGGTGGCGAGCCCGTCGAATCCGTGCGCGGCCGCATAGGCGGCGGCTTCTTCCAGGCGCAGCCGATAGCAGGCGCGGCAGCGGTCGGGACGCGTTTCGGAGCTCGGGCCGTACGATCCGACGCGCGTCGCCCACGCATGCGCGTCATAGAAGCCTTCGAGGACTTCGATTCCCTGATCCCGCGCGAATGCGAGCAACGTCTCCAACCGATGGTCGTATTCGGTTTTCGGCTGGATGTTGGAATTCATGTACGCGATGGAGATCTTATGCCCCTCTTCGAGGAGCAGACGCAGGGGCTCGAGGGTGCAGGGGCCGCAGCATGCGTGCAGAAGAAGCTTCATGACCTGGCCTCGCCTTCCTGATTCGAATCTGTGGATGCCGCAATGGGCGGTTGTGCGTTTCTTCCCCGCGATCGCACGGGCGCGCCCCGCCTGTCCGAGAGACGGCCGGCGCCATGCCTCGATTCGGCTTTTCGCAGGTCGTCTTCGTCCGCTCAACCTAGATATGGTATCACGCGATACGGGACGGCCGACACCTTCGCGCACACATCTAGAGAATTGCCGCACATGGATGCATGGCGGGTGCGGCATCCGGCGAGGAGTCCTATGCTCGAGGAAACGATGGGCACGAGATTGGATGCATATGAACGACATCGCGAGAGAACAAGCCACGGTTTCCGCGGCACCTACGGATCCTGCGGCTTCTGCGGCTTCTGCGACATCTACGGCACCTGCGGCTTCTGCGGCTTCGAATGCTACCCCTGCAGCTTCTGTCCACTCGAATCCTGTGCATGCACCCTCCGCCTCTGCGAGCGCGGACTGCACGAGTCCGACCCGGTCGACCTCGACCTATTCGACGGTTTTCTTCGATCTGGACGGAACGCTGCTCCCGATGGAGCTCGACGAATTCCTCGGCGGATACGCCCAAGCCTTGGGCGCGTTTTTCGGGCGCAAGGGACTTGATGCGAAATCGCTGGTCGAAGATATATTCGCGTCGACGGGCGATATGGGGCGTTCGGGGACGGACGTGCTGAACACCGATGCGTTCTGGAAGGCGTTCGAGGCCCGCGGACACGCACGCGTGGATTTCGAACCGCTGCTCGAGGAATACTACCTGCATGGATTCGACGCCCTGGGTGCGAACGTCGCACTGAACCCGCGCATCGTCGCCGCCGTGAAAACCTTGAAAGACAAGGGCTATCGCCTGGCCGTCACCACGATGCCGCTCTTCCCGCTGCCGGCCGTCGAAGCCCGCGTGAGGTGGGCGGGGCTTGATCCCGACGACTTCGAGTTCATGACGACCTACGACACGGCGCACGCCGTGAAGCCGCAGCTCGCGTTCTACGCCGAGGCGCTCGAACGCGCCGGCGCCCAAGCGCGCGAGGTGCTCATGGTCGGCAATAACACGCTTGAAGACGGCATTGCGACGAAGCTTGGATGCGATCTGTTCCTCATCGAGGATTTCCTGATCGAACGCGAGGGCGGCGTGCGCCTCGACGACGTGAAGCACGGGTCGTCCGCCGACTTCCTGGCCTTCTGCGAGCGCTTGGGCGAAGCGAAGCGGTCGTAGGCGCATCTTGCCGTTGCTATAGCATCGTCTGCCGGCATGTCGCTCATCACGTCTGAAAGTCTCCCGCATCGGCAGGATGCTCATCGGGGAAAACCCTCCTGCTCGCATGCTATGATGCATATATTGGTAGCGATTGTTACAATATATGTCCTATAATGTAAGAGATTCTATCATTAATATGAGACGAGGGCAAAATGTCGGGATTCGATATCGACGTTACCATCCGTATGCTTCTCGAGGACTTCCATACGACCGTTCTGCCTGCGCATGCTTCAAGACTCGTAAACCGCGACTTGTCGTTGGGGGCCATCGATGCTCCGGAAGCAGGAAATCTTGTGAAAGTAATCGTGGGCATGCGGCGCTCGGGAAAGACCTACCGTCTATTCCAGGAAATTCTTCGACTTGAGGAAGAAGGGATTTCCGAAAACCGTATCTGCTACTTCAACTTCGACGATGATCGTTTGCGCCCTTATCCATCCGATGCGATCGATCGCGTGCTCGAAATATTCTTCGAACTCAATCCGATCGCGCGCGAGCAAGGCGCGTATCTTTTTTTCGATGAGGTGCAGGATGTTCCTGGCTGGGACATAACCGCTCGAAGAATCGTCGATACGGAAAAAGCAACGATGTTCGTAACCGGGTCGTCTTCCCGTCTGCTCTCTTCGGATGTAGCGACGGAGTTCAGGGGGCGCTCCGTGACGTATGAGCTGCTGCCGTTCAGTTTTCGAGAGCGGGTGCGATGCGACGACATCGGGATCCGCGGCGAATCGCCCTTGGGCAAGGTCGAGGTGTCGAAAGCTAAATCCGCATGGCGATCCTATCTTGTGCAGGGCGGCTTTCCCGCCTCAATGGGAAGATCCGATGACGAAAGAGTATCCCTTCTTCAATCCTATGTTCAGATGACCGTTGCCCGCGATGCCATAGAGCGTCATCGATTCTCCAATCCATCGTTCGTGGCGAACCTTGCTCGTATAGCCGTGTCCTCGAGCGGCAGGGATTTCTCCATCTCGCGCATAGATGGATGGGGCAAATCGCTCGGATACTCCCCTGGTCGCGCCGCCATAGCGGAAATGGTGGATGCCCTAGAGGATGCCCATCTGGTATTCGGCGTCTTCCAGTTCACCCATTCGGTCCATCGTCTTCGAAAAGGCGGGTACAAGCTGTATGCAGTGGATCCCGGAGCCATGATCGCGATGGCTCCGGCAACGACCGATGGCCTTACGCGTGCATTGGAAACGGCAGTGTACCTGGAGCTCAGACGGCGCTTTGCCGTCAGGCGGCTTTCATCGATTTCCATGTTGAAGCTCGCAAGCGGCAGGGAAGTCGACTTCGTCGTCGGAGACGAGGCCTTCGGCCAAGCGTATGAGCTATACCAGGTGTGCTACTCGATGCGGGATGACGCCACGCGGAAACGTGAGTTCGCCGCGCTCGAAGAGGCAATGCAGCGTTTCGGGCTTGACTGCGGCTGGGTGATAACCATGGATGAAGAGGGCGATTTCGCAAGGGAGGCAGGAACCGTTCACGTAGTCCCCGCTTGGAAATGGGCGTTGCAAGGCGCCCGATAGCGTGCAGCTTCCGAAGTGGACCGCTTGCTTGATGCTTGATGCATGCTCCGATGCTGGCGCAAGCGATGGCTGCGTGATCGTTTCAGCCCCTATTTCAGTCCCGAAAAACGGGAATGCCGCCCCAAGACGTCCGGGACGACATTCCTGATCGGCGGCGTGTGCCGTCGATCAACATCTATGATGGTCGCGTAAGAAGACTTACAGAGGAGAGACGTTGCTCGCCTGGAGCTTGCCGTTAGAGCCGGTCGTGACCTCGAACTGAACGCGAGCGCCCTCTTCGAGGGTCTTGTAACCGTCCATCTTGATCTCAGAGAAATGAACGAAGAGATCTTCGCCATCCGCCTGAGAGATGAACCCGTAGCCCTTCTCGGGGCTGAACCATTTGACGGTACCTTCTGCCATCTTCGGCCTCTTTCTCTTCCCGTCTCCGAGAAGCATTCAATGTGGCTTGACGCCATTCTTACCTCTACGCCGCCACACAAGAGATGCCTCAAAGCGACCACATGCTGCAACGGACGTCTATACGGATTCGATTATCCTTGAAGACCTCGCGCAATCCAGCGATGCGGATGACGAAAGGCTCATCCGCGCTCGTAAGCGGCACTATGAACTATACCCCAGTTTTCGCCGCGCACACGGGCGATATCGAGTCTGCAGGAAAGTTTTTCGTTCCGGACGATCGAATGGGGCATACGGGACGATGCGGCCTACGGAAACGAGACGCGCCTATCTTTCGAGATCGGCTTCCTCGATGCCGTCGGCGCGGAGCATGTCGCGCATCTGAGATTCGAGATCTTCCACGGGCAGGGCCTCGTGATCGATGCGGTCGATATCGAAGGCGTCGGCCAAGGCGTCGGATTGCCGGCGACGAAGGTCGGCGATTGAACCCTTCCCGGCCTCGTCCAGATACGTCGCTTCAAGAGACAGTGACCGCACAAGGTATTCCACGACGCGCGGATCGGTGCCGGATACCGATGCGATCGAGGCGAAGCTCGTCGGCTCAAGCCCCAGCATCACGTTGGCATCCATGTCGATGGCTTCGGACATCGCATTCTCGAGCGCCTCGGCGGCTTCGTCGGGGCGGCGCTTGTTGCCCTCTTCCATGGCGCGCGTGACGGCCTGGAAGAACTGGATGAGCATGCGCATCAGGTAGTCTTGCTGAAGCATCAGGACCTCTTGATTCCCATGTGCTCGTACGCGCGATCGGTGGCCAGACGGCCTTTGGGCGTACGAATGATCAGACCTTGCTGGATAAGGAACGGCTCGTAGACGTCTTCCACCGTATCCTGATCCTCGGACAGGGCGGACGCCAACGTGGAAAGCCCCACGGCGCGGCCTCCGAACGAAACGCAGAGCAGTTCGAGGATGCGGTTGTCCAGAGCATCGAGCCCGAGGGAGTCGACCTCGAAGAAGCTTAAGGCCTGCGCCGCCACGTCTTCGTCGATGATGCCCGTCCCCCGTACCTGCGCCCAATCGCGCACTCGTTTGAGCAGGCGGTTCGCAAGTCGCGGCGTCCCTCGGCTGCGGCGGGCGATTTCAATGGCGCCGTCGGCGTCGATAGGGACGTCCAGAATGCCGGCGGAGCGCGCGACGATATCGCTCAGCTCCTCGGGCGTGTAGTAGTTCAGGCGAAACGCGATGCCGAAACGATCGCGCAGCGGGCCCGTCAGAAGCCCGGTGCGCGTCGTGGCGCCGACAAGCGTGAAGCGCGGAAGATCCAGCCTGATGCTGCGGGCCGCAGGACCCTTCCCCACGACGATATCGAGCACGTAATCTTCAAGTGCGGGGTAGAGCACCTCTTCGACCTGGCGATTCAGTCGATGGATCTCGTCGATGAAGAGCACATCGCCGTCTTCGAGGTTGGTGAGGATGGCCGCAAGATCCCCTGGACGGGCGATGGCAGGGCCGCTTGTCGTGCGGATATTGGCATCCAGCTCATTGGCGACCACGGTTGCAAGCGTCGTCTTGCCGAGGCCCGGAGGTCCGCTGAACAAGACATGATCCATGCATTCGCCCCGTTGGCGCGCAGCCTGAATCAGAATGGAAAGGCTTTCCTTGATGCGCGTCTGCCCCAGATAGTCGATCAGGCGCTTCGGGCGAAGGGAGCGGTCGAGGGCAAGGTCGTCTTCGGTCAGCTCAGGCGCGACGACGCGAGGACCGGAGGCGGACGCGTCGGCGCGTGAAGCCGAGGAAGCGCCTTGGCCAGACGCCTCGAACAGCAGGCCCTCTATGCCTTCGGCGAATCCCCTGTCGTCCGATGCAACCACAGCGCGAACCCTTCCTCACCTTGTCCATCATCATCTATCCGCACGGTACCCCGCATGGAGCGAGCGTCGCCGTCGCGCGGACCCGAAACCACGATTCGATCGAAACGAACCGCCGCCCGACGCTCTCCGAACGCCGCGCCGCATGCGTCGACGCGCCCAAGCGCCTCATGCGATCGCCCAAGCAGAACCGATCTACCGGAGCCTCGCGTCGCACGCTTCGGTGCACCCAAGCGCCCAGGGCCCCGATGCCGAAAACCTCTGCGTTCGGGCGCCGATCGCCTAATCGCCCAGGCGACGCAGCGCATATTGTAGCAAGGCGCTGTCCGTGACGAGCGTTTCCGGGGCATCCTTGAGCGCGACATCGGCCTCGGCGGACGTGAACCCCATAGCGAGCAGGGCTTCTTTCGCACCTTGCAAACGAGCCGCCTGCTCCCCGGCCTTCGTCGAGAACAGGTCGTCCACCGATGCATCGGCAAGGGAGCCTTTCAGCTCCAGAATGATGCGCTGGGCCATCTTCTTCCCGATTCCAGGAACTTTGGACACGGCCGCCGCATCTCCGGAAAGCACCGCAGCGATGAATTCCGAGGCCTTGAACGTGGAAAGAGCCGCCAGCGCGATCTTGGGGCCGACGCTTGAGACCCCGATGAGCTTTTCGAAGAGCGATTTGGATTCCAGGGACAGGAAACCGTAGAGCGTCATGGCGTCTTCACGCACGGCGAAATACGTATGGATGAGCACGCGCTCCCCCGTCGGAGGCAGACGGGAAAGATCGTTCGCGGACATGCCGACCGCGAACCCCACGCCTCCCACATCGACGAAGGCGGTGCTCTGGTTCTTTCCGGCGACGACGCCGTTCAGGAATGCGATCATCGGAAACGACCCTTCTCAACGTAGGGAAGCTCATGCGTGACGAAGCAAATGGCCGCAGCAAGCGCATCGGCCGCATGGTCGGGGCGGGGAGGCTCGGGCAATGAGAGCAGCTGTTGAACCATATATTCCACCTGGTCTTTCTCCGCGCTGCCTTCGCCCGTCACGGCCTTCTTGATCTGCGAAGGAGAGAACTCCCCCACCTTCGCATCGAACCGCGCGACGGCCGCGAGCGCAGCGCCGCGCGCCTGTCCCGTGGCGAACGCGCTCTGCACGTTGGCACCGAACCAGACCGTTTCGATACCGAGGCAGTTCGGTTCGTAGCGCTGCACGATAAGGGCCATCTGGTCGTATATCTTGCGAAGGCGCTGGGAGAGGTCGGTATTCGGCGACGTCGAGATGCAACCGTACGCGAGGCAGGCGAGATGCCCGCCCGTCTGGCGAACGATTCCCCAGCCCGTGTTCGCAAGGCCCGGATCTATCCCGAGAATCACGCGGGACGCGCAATCCGTCACGAACAAGCCTCCTTTCTCCGAACGAATATCAAACATTTGTTCGCTATACTACCATACCGACGGCGAGCGCGCGCACGAAAAAGCGGCGGACGATAGCTCGCCCGCCGCCTTGCGCCATATCGAATCTGCGCAGCCGTTACTCCTCGTCAAGAGCTGCGGCGACTTCATCGGTGATGTCCATCGTGTGATAGACGTTCTGAAGGTCTTCGAGCTCTTCGAGCCTGTCGATGAGGCGCATGACCTTCTTGGCATCGGCGACGCCGACCTCGGCGGGGTTCTGCGGAATCATCGTGAGCTCGGCGCCCTTCGTTTCGATGCCGGCTTCGTTCAGGGCGTTCTTGACGGCCATGAGCTCGGTCGGCGCGGTATAGACGATCCATTCCTCGCCCGCGTCCTCGTAGTCCTGCCCGCCCGCTTCGGCGACGGCCATCATGAACTCGTCTTCGTCGACGGCGTTTTCCTTGTCGGCGACCTTCTTCTCTTCGCTCTTGATGATCTTGTCGACCATGATCTGGCCCTTGCGATCGAACTGGAACGCGACGGAGCCGGGAGTGCCCAGGTTGCCGCCCGCATGGCGGAATGCGGCGGACACATCGGCAGCGGTGCGATTGCGGTTATCGGTCAGGGCTTCGCAAAGAATGGCGACGCCGGCCGGACCGTAGCCTTCGTAGGTCAGGGTCTCGTAGGTCGCGGCATCCTTGCCGGTGCCGAACGCCTTGTCGATGGCGGTCTTGATCTTGTCCTTGGGCAGCGAATAGCCCTTGGCCTTGTCGATGGCGGCGGCGAGAGACGCGTTGTTCTCAGGGTTCGGGTCGCCGCCTTCCTTCGCGGCAACGGTGATGTTGCGGGAAAGCTTGCTGAACAAGGCCGAGCGCTTCGCGTCCTGCGCGGCCTTACGATGCTTGGTGGTAGCCCACTTGGAATGCCCTGACATATTCGCCTCTTCCTATGCATGCAGATAGAGCCTGGAAATAACCGACATAAGATGGTACCACACTTGCGTCGGCTCATTTATCAGGAGCTATCCGCACCATACCACGTTCACGCAGCGCGTCCTCAGGAACGCACGCCTCTTGACTGACGCTGGAGAGATGCCGGGAAGCTCTCGGGCAGATATCGGACGGACAACTGAACCCGCGCCCCGCGGCGACGGAGTGGTACCATGGTTTCAGTAAGACATCCGAAAGAAAGGATGGAGCCTATGAACATCAAGGTCACCGGTCGTCGCATCACCGTCACCGATTCTCTGCGCGACTACGCGATCGAGAAAATCGGCAACTCGATGAAGGTCCTCGACGATTATTCGATCGAAGCCGAAGTCATACTCCGTATTGAGAAATCCCATGTCGTTCCCTGCATCTGCGAAGTAACCCTGCGCCCGAAGGGCCATGTCATCCGCGTCGAAGAGCGCGACACCGACATGTACGCCGCCATCGATATCGCCGCCGCCAAGGTCGTGCGCCAGCTGCGCAAGTACAAGACCCGCGTGATCGACCACCGCATGCGCGAGACGCTGAAGGGCGCCGAAGGCACGCCCGTCGAACCGACCGATTTCGACAAGCTCATGGAAGAGCTTTCGGATGACGAGATCGTCCGCGTGAAGGAAGTCGAATACTCGCCGATGACCGAAGAGGAGGCGCTCATCCAGATCGATCTTCTGGGCCACGACTTCTTCGTCTACACCGACCGCGACAGCAACGACGTGCAGGTGGTCTATCGCCGCAGCAACGGCGGCTACGGCATGCTGAAGCCGAAGGAATGACAAGACCGGCGTTTTCCGCACCTTGCACCACCGAAGAGGCCCGCGCCATGCGGGCCTCTTCTTTCAGGGGCCGGCGACGCCGGATCGCCTATTCGCTCAAACGCGAGAGGAACGCCTTGGTGCGTTCATGTTTCGGATTGTTGATCAGATCTTCGGACGCGCCTTCTTCGACGATGACGCCGCCGTCCATGAACACGATGCGATCGGCCACATCGCGGGCGAACTGCATCTCGTGCGTGACGATGACCATCGTCATCTTCTCGGCCGCAAGGTTCTTGATGACCTTGAGCACCTCGCCCGTGAGCTCCGGATCGAGCGCGCTCGTCGGTTCGTCGAAGAACACGATGTCGGGATCCATGCAGAGGGCGCGCGCGATGCTGACGCGCTGCTGCTGGCCTCCCGAAAGCTCGCAGGGAACCTTGGATTCGCTGCCCTGAAGCCCCATCTTCGCGATGAGCTCGCGCGCATGCGCCTCGACCTCCGCCCGATCGCGCTTGAGCACGTGAATCGGCGCGTCGGAGATGTTCTTCATGACCGTGTAGTGGGGAAACAGGTTGTAATTCTGGAAGACCAGACCGAAACGAGACTTCGCCTGCTTCAAGACGTCCTTGCCCGCATACGAGGCGCGTCCGTCGCGCGTGACGGCCACCTCGAGGTCGCCGTAGGAAAGCTCGCCCGAATCGAACGTTTCGAGCAGCGTCGCGCAACGCAGAAGCGTCGACTTGCCGCCGCCCGACGGGCCGATGATGGCAACGACCTCGCCGTTTTCGACGTCGATCGAGATGTCCTTCAGAACCTCGACGCCGCCGAAGCTCTTCTTGACATGTCCAAGATGCAGGACCGGGCGATTCTCAGGCATTACGGTGCTCCTTTACGCTTCAAGACGAAAGACGGGCTCGCCGTCCTTATCCGACAAGCCCCATGCGCGGCCGGCACGGGCGACGAACCGCATCCGCCGCGCCGACGCGACGCATCGGCGATCCGTAGCCGTCAGGCCGGCACGCCGATCGCGCGGGCTAGTCGTGGTAGTAGTCGAGCTTCTTTTCGATGCGTCCCATGACGAATTCGATGATCAGGCAGAAGGCCCAGTAGAACGCCGCGGCGAACGCGAACGGGAGCATGTTGACCTGAGAGGCCGCGATAGCCTTCGCCGAGGAGAACATCTCCATGACGCCTATGGAGAACGCGAGCGACGTGTCTTTCACCAGCGTGACGACCTCGTTGCCCATTGCGGGAAGGATACGCTTGATGACCTGGGGAAGCACGATCATCATGAACGTTTGGACGCGCGAATAGCCCAAGACCGCGGCCGCCTCGTACTGGCCGCGCGGAACGGACTGGATGCCGCTGCGATAGATTTCCGCGAAATACGCCGCGTAGTTGACGACAAACGCGACGATGGTGGCCGTGAACTTCGAACCTGGGGAAAGCTCGATGCCGAAGACGTAGTACGGCGCGAAGTAGATGGCGAACATCTGCAGCATCAGCGGGGTGCCGCGCATGATGGAGATGTAGAACTTCGTGATCCAGGAAATCGGCTTGATCCTGCTCATGCGCGCAAGCGCGACCACGATGCCGAGCGGCAGCGATCCGATCAGCGTCAGGAAGAATATCTCAAGCGTTATGACGAAGCCCTGCCCAAGTATGGACAGCATGGTCGAAATCGCCATGGACGCCCCTTTCCCTCGAATTCCAAGTCGCGCTGCAATGCGCGCGCCGCGTCCGCGCCCGAACGCACGAATCGCGGGCGACGCATCGCCGCCCGCGATTCTACCGTATCGGTGCCGTGCCTACTTCAGCGTCCAGTTCTCATAGGAAATGCCATATTCGGCATATTTGTCGCAGAGCGCCTTGACCGTGCCGTCGGCGTTCATTTCGCGCAGCGTTTCGGTGACGGCGTCGGCGAGCTCCGTGTTGCCCTTGGCGAAACCGACCGCGTAGTGCTCGTCGGACAGCGTATCCTTGAGCACCGCGTATGCGCCGGGATTCGCGGACATCTGATACTCGGCGATGGAGAGGTCGCAGGCCACAGCGTCGCACGCGCCGCTCTGAAGATCCATGAACGCGGCATTGTAGTCGCTGACCTGGTTCACGGCGCCGCCGGCGAAGGAGGCGTTCAGATCGGCCTTGGCGCCCTGCAGAACCTCGAGGGCGGAGGAATCGACCTGGGTCACGACCGTCTTGCCCGCAAGCGCGTCAAGCGTGCCGTATTCGGAGGCCTTATCGGCTTTCACGACTACGACCTGGCCATTCAGCATATATGGCTCGGAAAACGTATAGCTCTTCTCACGGCCTTCCTTCGTGAACCCGTTCCATAGGCACGTGACAGCGCCGCCGTTGAGCTCGGCGTCCTTCGCATCCCAGTTAACCGGCTGGGCCTTGAAGTTCCAGCCGTTGCGCGCGCAGACCTCTTTGGCGAGCTCGAGATCGAAGCCCGTGTACTGGCCGTCGTCGCCGACGAACCCGTAGGGCGGGTATTCCTGGTCGAACCCGACGATGAAGTCCATGCCTTCGGTCGGCCCGACGGCGACCGAAGCGTTTTCCGCCTTCGAGCCGCATCCTGACAGCGCGAAAAGCGCGAGCGCGAGCGTCGTGGCGCACGCGACGATCCAAGTGATCCTCTTCATTGCATCCTCCATGCGATAGTGGTCCCTGCACCACGCGTGAGCTTGCCTTCTTCAATGCTCTAGCGTGCTAAAGTGCGGCAAGTATACCATATGTCCGCGGCAGTGCAAGACGCCCATCGCGCACGCACGTCAGAATCCGACCGAAAGGTACGCATCGTAGAAGGGGAATCGGACGATGAGCGATGCGGCGATGACGAGCAGCCATCCGACAAGAGAGAATACGATGGCGCGCGCTCGCGAGACCTTGAGGCTCAGCCCTGCCGTCTGAAGGCAGAGCCCCACCCCTCCGACGACGGCGTGCACGGCGATGATCAGGGGAAGGTCGCCTACAAGGGAAAGCGCGCCGATCACGTTGTTGCGGGCTTCGGAAAGAAACGTCAGGTACGAAAGCAGCAACGCCGTCCCCGCGACGAGTGCGACGGCCGAGATCGCGATCAGCACACGCGGCCACATCCTCGAATCGACCTCGGCGACGAGCAGGACCGCAGATGCAAGGGCGGGTCCCGAGAACGCGGCCGTCGCCAGCAGGTTCGCCGGCGTATGCCAGGTATGCCACGACACGACCGTATCCACGCCGTACGCAAGCGCCATGCACGCAAGCATGAGCACCGCAGATGCCATCGCGGCGGCAAGCAGGACGAGCGAAAGCGCATGGGCATGCCCGATACGGTACATGTACAGCCAGAAGACGCCTGAGAAGAAAAGGAATGCGATAACGGCCGCGACCTCGTTCGAAAGCGGCGAGCGCCCGATGCCGAAGACGACATACAAGGCGTTCGACGGCATGCCGAGATGCGTCGCGGAAGCTATGAACCCCGCCCACACGACGGCGATGGGCACGAAAAGCCACTTCCCCAGCCGATCGAACTGCCCTCCGTCGAGCGCAGGACGTCGCACGAGCAGAAACGTCGCGAGGCACAGGAACGCGACGGCGCCTGCGGGCGCGAGAGCCGTGAACACGGCGAGCGTCTGTCCGTTGAAACCACCGTTCACCTGGATGTCCTATCGATACAGCCGGAAGCGGGCCGGCACGATGCCGAGAAGCGCGCATGCATCGTCGAGCGTGGCCTGGGCAAGCACGCCCAAACCCTTGAACGTCGAGGTGCGCATGTCACCGAGAAAGAGCTCGAAGAAGCGCGGCGCCCAAGGCATGAGATGACGCCCCAGAAATTCGGGGATGAGGGCGGAATCGCGGGACGCAAGCGCGGCGCACAGCAGCAGCATGCGCCCGATCTGGTCTTCCGGCTCGTTTTCACGAGAGGCGCATTCGATGCCGTGCATGCGCATCCATGCGCGAAGCTCCATCCAGGTCCAGCCGTACATAACCTGGTCGCGATCGGTGTAAACCGATCCGAACGGCGCGGCGGCGCGCATGCCCGTCCCGCGGAAGAGCCTTTGGAATTCCAGGTCGAGCGTCCGCTCGTCTTCTTCGGCGCCGCACGCGATGAGGTCGGCGGCGAGCGCGAGGGCATCGGAACCGCCCAAGGGCCAATCCCGCGCCACGTCCACGGATCGGATGGCCGACCGCGCACGCGATGCCTCCTTCTCGATCGGGCGCTGCGACAGGCAGACCCCCAGAAGCGTGCACGCCGAACCGAATGCTTCGAGAAATCCCCGATCGGAAAGCAAATCATCGGATGCGTCCCGATCTTCGAACCGATAGTCTTCGATGCATCCATGGGAATTCTTCGGCATTCCGATTCCTTTCTTCTATCAGCAGACCGCCGCATTGCGGGCGCAGGTCTTAGAATCCCAGTTCATCGACATTCGCGATGGCAAGATCGCCTTCTTGGGCGCGGCGCGCCGCCGCCGATGCATGAATCGTCAGATTGGGATACGTATAGGAGGAGGGCGGCAGAGGCAGGACGGCATAGGTCAGGTCTTCGCCCGCATGCGCGGCGGCGAGATCCGTGCGTTCGCCCCATCCAAGCGCGCGCAAAGGACAGGCATCCACGCAGATCGGATTCTTCCCCGCCTCCACGCGCGACGTGCATCCGTCGCACTTGGAACTCTGATGCAAGGCGGGATCTATCGAAGGGGCATGGTATGGGCAGGCGATCGTGCAGTAGCCGCAACCGATGCAACGCATATGGTCGACCTGGACCAAGCCGAGCCCATCCTTATGCATGGCGCCCGTCGGACACACCTCCATGCAGGCCGGCTGGTCGCAATGGTTGCAGGCGAGCGACACGTGGTAGGCGAACGCATCGGTCGTGCACGTGCCGTCGGCGCCGCATGCGGTTTCGCCGCCTTCGCAGTCGATGACGCGCCGATACAGATGCCCGGCCTCAAGCGCATGGAAATCCATGCAGGCCATCACGCAGGTGCGGCACCCGGTGCAGCGCGCGTTATCGAAATAGAAGCCAAGCCCCACATCTCCCCCGTTCTGTCGCGCGATGCGCGAACGCCGCCTCGCGCGGTGCGATCGTCTGCGGGAACCGCGACGCGACGGCGCCTTCCATTGTACCCGTCCCGCACGGGACGCCTCAACATCGGGAAGGAATGTGCATGCCTCGCACGCGATCGAGCGATCGATCCGCCCTATGCACGTGCGGACCGCCCAGCTACGCGAGAAGGAGCGCCCACGTCACCGCCAGTTCGCCCCATGCGCGTGCAGGGGCCGCCATGACGACGGCCCCTGCACCGACCGAAATGCACCCGAGGAGAAAACGTCTCGGCCGTTTCGCATCCTGGCAGGATGGCGCTACTTCATCGCCATCGTGATCTCGCGCGCCTCCACGTAGGTGACCTCCGGCTCGTTCGTCACGGAGCCGGTTGCGTCGCCGACCGGCTTGGCCGCGGCGCTCGCGTTGATCGCAAGGCTCGGCGTGGTCTGAGATGGATCGGGCAAGGGCGCGATGCCGTCGAGCGCATCGGGATGCGCGGCGCGCAGATCGTCGATCGGGCCGAACTCGAGCGCGCGCAAAGGGCAGGCGTCCACGCAGATCGGATTCTTCCCCTCCTTCACGCGATCGATGCAGCCGTCGCACTTGTAGGCCTTGTTGTCTTCCTTGGACAGGATGGGGACGCCGTAGGGACAGGCGTCCACGCAGGCTCCGAAGCCCTTGCATGCGTCCTGGTTCACGAAGACCAGACGGGTATCGGAGTCCTTCTCGATGGCCCCGGCCGGGCAGGCTTCCATGCACGCAGGATTGGCGCAGTGGTTGCACGCCGCCGATACGTGATAGGCATACGACGTCGTGCTCAAAGTGCCGTCGCCGTTGTCCTTCCAATCGCCGCCCTCGTAGTCGAAGATGCGGCGGAACGCCATAGTCTCGGACAGATCCTTGAAGTCCTTGCATGCCATCTCGCAGGTGCGGCAGCCGGTGCAGCGGGCGTTGTCGAAGTAGAAGCCGTACTGAGTCATTGCTGATCCCCCTTTCGTTTCCGGATGCCTACGCCTTGACCTTGGTCACTTCGGCGATGATGGAGTCGGACTGGCCGTTGCCGTGGGCAAGCGGCGTCGGACGGTACGCGGTCAGCGTGTTCACGCATCCGCCCTCGTCGACCTTGTCCCCTTCCATATTCGCCTTATGCCAGGAACCCTGCGGCACGGCGATGGTGCCGGGAATGATGCGGCTGGTCACCTTCGCTTCTATCCTGATGACGCCCGAGGGCGATTTGACCTGGACCATGTCTCCATGGGCGATGCCGCGGGCCTTGGCGTCGGCCGGATTGATCCACAGCTGCTGGCGTGCGACCTGCTCGAGCTCGCGGATGAAGCCGAACGATGAATGGGTGCGGCTCTTATGGTGGAAGCCGGTGCAGTACAGCGGGTATTCGTCGGTCACGCTGCCGTAGCCCTCGTAGCCGGGATAGAAGACCGGGATCGGATTGATGGATTCGCCTTCCTTGAGCTCCCAGGTCTCGTTCAGGTCCGCCAGCTGTTCGGAATAGATCTCGATCTTGCCCGACGGCGTGCCGAGCGGATTGGCGGACGGATCGTCGCGGAAGGCCTTCAGGCCGATGGAAGGATCGCATTTCACCTTGTAGACGCCCTGCTCGCGGATCTCGTCCCAGGTCGGCATCTCAGGATGCGCCTCGCGGCCGGCTTCATACAGGCTTTTGACCCAGTCGTCATGCGTCATGCCGCCCTTGGTGAAGACGTCCTTGGTGCCCATCTTGTCGGCGATGTCGGTCATGACGTCGTAGGAGCTGCGGCATTCGCCGGGCGCCTGCTGCGCAGGCCCGCCCACGACGACGCCGGTATAGTACTCGGAATACCCCTGCGTCTGCATATTGAGCTGCTCGGAGCGCATCGCATCGGGAAGCAGGATATCGGCGTATTTGGCGGAGTCGGTCATGACCGTGTCCCACGTCAGGATGAAGAGATCCTTGGATTCGTCGGTGAGCGTCTCGTGCACGGCATTGATGCCGCCATGCTGGTTGGTGATGCAGTTGCCCGCGTAGTTCCAGATGAAATGGACGTCGTTTTTGAGCATGCCGTCGGGAAGGGCGCCGGTCGGATCCTTGACGCCGGCGTTGACGGTGGACATCTCATGGCCGTGGTCGACCGCATTGAGCCATTCGTAGCACGGGATGGTCCATTTCACGGCATTGGGCGCGACGCCGCCTTCGATGGGAGCGCCCGATGCGTCCACGTCGGCGGCGGGAAAGCCTTTAACCAGATAGACAGGAGGCTCGGCCTCGCGCTGGCCGGTGTTTGTGCCGGGAAGGCCGATCTTGCCGAGCAGGATCGGAACCATGCAGATGGCGCGTGTGGTGTCCTCGCCGTTAGAGTGGCGCTGAGGGCCCCAGCCCTGGGCGACGAACGGCGCTTCGGCGGCTTCGAGATCGGCGGCGAGGGCGCGGATCGTGTCGGCGGGAATCTGCGTGATGGGCGCGGCCCATTCAGGGGTCTTCTCCACCATGTCGTATCCGGTGCCCATGATGTAATCCTTGTAGGACCTGTTCTGACCCTGCGCGGATTCAGGCATGGTCTCCTCGTCGTAGCCGACGCAGTAAGCGTGCAGGAAGTCCTCGTCCACCGCGCCGTCCTTGATGAACTCATGGGCAAGCGCGCTGGCCAGAGCGGCATCGGTGCCGTTGCAGATAGGCAGCCACTCATCGGGATGGCCCGAGCTCGTCTCGTTGAGGCGGTAGTCGATATTGACGATCTTGCCGCCGCGACCGACGACGGCCTCGCGCACGCGGGCGAAGTCCCAGCAGGCGTTCGCGCCGCCCATACGCGTTTCGGCGGGCGAATTGCCCCAGAGCACGACCAGATCGGAATTCGCCTCCGCTTCGGAGAACGAAGACGCGTGCACGTTGTCGTACGGAGAGAACTGCGTGCCGAACATGTAAGGCATGGCGGCGGAAAGCTGGTTGGTCGAGTAATCGTAGTGGCGGGCGAGGAAGCCGCCGATGCTGTTGAGCAGCCGGGCGGACGGGTTGCCTGTCGCCGAATACATGCCTGTGGCATAGATCACATGGATGGCGTCGTTGCCGTAGGCGTCGATCGTGTACTTGAGCTTGTCGGCGATGGTCTGGATGGCCTCGTCCCAGGAGATCTGCTCGAATTCGCCGGAGCCGCGCTTGCCCGTGCGCTTCATCGGATACAGGATGCGCTCGGGGCTGTTGAGCCAGCGGCGCATGGAACGGCCGCGCAGGCAGGCGCGCGACTGGAACTCGGCGTCGCCGATGTTATCGGTCTCCATGTAGGCGACCTTGCCGTCGATCGAATGCCACTGGAAGATGCAGTTGCCTCCGCAGTTGACGTTGCATTGCGACCAGGCGATGGTTTCCTCTCCCGCAGCTTCGGACGCATCGGTCGCCGCCGTCGACGAGCATCCGGACGAGCATCCGTACATCGACGCGGATCCAAGGACGCCCGCTGCCGCGACCGCGCCCGCAAAGGAGCCTTTCACGAAATTGCGGCGCGTGAACTCATGCGTGTCGGCACTCTTGCCCATGCTTTCCCCCTCGTATATCTCAATTGTCCCCCTGAAGCGTCTCCGAATCCCGACGCGCATGCCGCGCGTGCAATGGACGGAAACGCTTCCACTGCACAGAAAGGTACCAAGAAGGGCGTCATGGCGCATCGCATACGAGGTGTGATTTTTATGAAATGCCTGTTCAGATTAATTCTGGAACAGAACATCCCGGGAAAGGCCCTGGAATGCCGCATGACGTACGCAGGCACGTCTGGTTAAATGGATATATCGAAAAAGGAGTCTTCCGTGCAGCCAAACGCCATGCGCCCGCATGTTTCAAGCATCGGATTCGCGATATTCGTCGCCATCAACGCGACCCAGATATGGGGCGGCGTCTTCCCCTTCCTGCCTCAGAGCTTCCAAACCGACGATGTCACGATCCTCTTCTACCTTGCGCAGTCTCTCGCATACTTCGCGGCCTACGTCGTAAGCGCCATAGGGGCGTACTTCATCCCCCAGGCGACGCGGCGCATGCTCGTCGGACTGGTGACCGCGCTCGTCTTCATAGGATCCTCGTCCGTCATCGCGGCCATGTACGTGCCGTCGCTCACGCTCGAGCTCGTCGTCGCCGGAGCCGTCTTCCTCGGCGTCGGATGCGCGGGTATGTACATGCTTTGGCAGCGCTGCTTCGCATCCATGTCCGCGGACGAGGGAAACATGCGTCTCGCGCTGGGCACCGCGGCGGCGTCGGTCATCTATCTGTCCTTGCATGCCGTGCCCATCGCGCTCACGGCGTTTCTGCTTCCCATCGTGATGCTGCCGCTCTGCTCGCTCGCGTTGACGCTCAGCGTACGGGAGATGGAATTCGACCAGGCGATGTTCGAAGATGTGCCGCGCGAACACGCGCAGGTCTATGCCCATCTGCTCAAGGACTCATGGACGAGCGCGGCCGCCATCGGCGCGTTGGCGTTCGCCGCAGGACTTGCACGGGGAATCGCCGTGCTCGAGGGAAGCCTCGCATCCACGGTGAACGTCGCATCGATGATCGGAGCGCTCGTCGCGGCGCTTGCGCTCGTCGCGGCATGGCGCCTGAGATCGCTGCGCTTCAGCATCAACTCGGCATACGTGACGGCCTATCCCTTCATCGCCGCATGCCTGCTCGTCTTCCCCTTCATGCAGAACGATGCAGGGCTCACGCTGTTCGCCGGCCTTACGCATACCGCATTCACGCTGGCCGTCATGGTGATGATGATGCAGTGCGCGCAGATTTCCCGCGACCGCGGCATCAACCCGGTCTTCATCTACGGGTTTTTCGGAAGCGTCGCCTACGGCGTGCAAAGCGTCGGATTCTTGCTCGGATGGTTCGCACGCGATCTGCCTGTGCACAGCATGAAACAGGTAGGATTCCTATCGCTTCTCGCCATGTTCGTGCTCGGCATGGTGCTGTTCGCCGCCACGGGCCTCAGACGTCCGAGCCCGGTCGGACAGGTGGAGTTCATCAATACCGACTCCTTCAAGCGCGCGGCGCGGCGAACGGAATGGAAGATGGAAACGACCGACGAGGCTTCGGGATCCGGGATGCCTCGCGCGGTTTCGAGGGGCGATGGACCCCTGGAAGAGAGCGTCGCGGATAGCAGGCCTGGAACAAGCGAGAAATGGCGGCGCGACGATGATTGGGGCGATCGCGTGATCACGGACCGCATCTCGAAGCAATGCCTCGTGCTCCAGCAGGAATACGGGCTGTCGACGCGCGAAACCGAGGTCTGCGAGGCCATCGCGCGCGGCCTGTCGATGGCGACGATTGCTGAAAGACTCTTCATCTCGGAAAACACCGTGCGCACCCACAGCCGGCATATCTACGCGAAGCTCGATATCCATTCCCGTCAAGAACTCGGCGCCATGCTGCAGGAGATGTAGTTTCGAAAGCGCATCAAACGGCCTTGTGGAGGTGGTCGTCTTAGAAGAAGTTGACGCGGGAGCAGGCCTTGCATGCGACTTCGTCGCCTTCGGGCTTGAAGGCGCGACCGCATTTCTCGCACAGACGCAGCGAGACCGGATGTTCGACCAGCGCCGGGACATTCGCGGTCGTGATCGCATCCCATCCGCCGAGGTTTTCGTTCGGGCAGGTCATATAGCATAGCCCGCACTGCGTGCAGAGACTCGCGTCATGGATGAGCGCCTGTCCGATCCCCTCTTCGCGCGCATGCCCGACGGCCGCATCATAGGCGGCCCGAGCCTCCTCGACGCTCATCGGCGGCGCCTCGCCTTCCGCAAGCCTGCGAGGCGCGCGCTTCGCACGCTTCTCGGCCTCGCGCAGCTCCTGGTACTCCGCCTGCCCGGGAATGCGCAGCTCGATCGCATGATGAGGGCAGATGCGCACGCAGATCTCGCATCCCTGGCAGTTCCCGTCCTCTTCGAGCGTCGGCCAGGTGACCTGCGGCCGTTCGTCGTCCGGCAACGATTCGAGCGCCTCGACGAGCATGGCGCGATAGTGCGACATGGTCACGGATCCAGGATTCACGGCCGCCTCCGCACCTGCGGCCAAGGCACCGACGGCGGACCCGAACGCCTGACGGCGCAGAGCCCCGCGGGCTGCCCGACAGTCTTTGGGCTCTGCGGAAAGCACGCGCCGCGCGAACTCTTCCTTGCCGAAGAAGCGGCGAAGCGTGCGCAGCAGATCCTTCACCCCGTCGAAGGAAACCTGGTCGTCGCATTCCTTACAGGGATGCGTCTTGACGACCGCCGTGCGCGTGAGGGCCGCCGTGGCCAACACCTCCCACGGCAGAGCCGCCAGGCACGGCACCGTCACGTCCACATGGCCTTGGGCTTTCGGGCATCCGAACACGATGGCGTCCGTCGCCGAATCGAGCGCCGCGGTAAGGGCCGCGAAGCTCGACGAGGATTCGTGGATCGCTTCGGTCGGACAGGCGGAGACGCAGAGGTTGCAATTGATGCAGCCATGCCAATCGGGCTTCGATTCGTAGATAGGCAGCCCCTTGGGGCAGACCGTCCCGCAGATGTCGCAGGGGTTGCGCCGCTGCACCGTGTTCAGGCACAGATGGTCGAGGCGCACGGGATGGCTCTCGTGCATGTAATAGCCGAGGGCGTAAATCGCCAGATCGTCGGCGAGTGCCACAACGATGTCCTTTCCCCCTGGAATGCACGCGCGAGTGCCTGGACGAGGCGCCCGATGCGCCTGGCGCGCCTGGCGCCGCTTCGACCGGCAATCAGAGCCGATCGGAATCAGGCGATGGCGGATGCAGCGTTCTCCGCCGTGTCGCCCGACGCCACGCTGATGAAGTCGGAGCAGCGACTCGCGCATTCCCGCACATCGTACCAGAGTTGGTCGTCATACGAACCCGAGTCGCTTATGACCCCGTATGTGTCCATTCCCGTGCCCACCCCGTCGAAGACGGCGCGGGAAAGATGGTATTCCTGGGTCACGGCGATCGCGCTCGACGCCCCGTAGACATGCGCGCAGCGCCACATGCTGTCGAACGTGTGGTACCCGCCCTCATCGCATACGATGGCGGACTCGGGAACGCCCTTGCTCATGGCGTATTCCTTCATATGCAGAGGCTCGTCGTAGTTCGACGCACGGCCGTCCCCGGACATGACGATGACGGGAGCGGCGCCCGATTCGTAGAGTTCGACCGCCGCGTCCACGCGATGAGCGAGAATCGGGGACAGAGACCCGTCGGATAGCACGCTCGCCCCGAGCACCACGATGCAGTCCGCCTTGAGGCCTTCCGATTCGGCTTCCGCGAGCGTGCTCACCCGATCATGCGCCTGAAGGAGCACGATGCCGTTCAAGCCCGCGACGACGAGCGCACCGAAGAGCGCAAGCGTGAACACGAGCTTGATGAACGCTTTGACGAACGTGCGGAGCACGCGAGAGGCCTCCTTCGAAAGAACGGTCCCCGCAGGCAATGCGCACCCGCAGGAACCGAATGCATACGGACGAGCTATTTGGCGACGATATTGACCAGGCGGCCGGGAATGACGATCGTCTTGACGACGCGTTTCCCCGCAAGCGCAGCTGCAGCGGCATCGCAGCCTGCAGCGGCGATCGAATCCTGATCGAGATCGGCGGCAACGGTGATGCGCGCCTTCACCTTGCCGTTGACCTGGACGGCAAGCTCGATCTCGTCTTCCTTGGCAAGCTCGAGGTCGAACGCGGGCCATGCCTGGGCATGGACGGACGTTTCCTTATGGCCCAGAACCGTGGTCCACAGCTCCTCGGCCCAATGAGGCGCGATGGGCGCGAGCAGCTTGACGATGGTTTCGGCTATGTCGGCATCGAACGATGCGGCCTCGTCGGAAACGCGATCGTCCGCGCCGGTCACGCGCAGATAGTCGCTTGCGGCGTTCACGAGCTCCATGATGGCGGCGATGGCCGTGTTGAAGGCGTTGCGGCCGAAGTCGTCCGCAACCTTGGCGGCCACGCGATGACGTTCGCGCAGAAGCTTCGCACGGGCGGCATCGGGTCGAGGCGCCCCCTTGCCGGAATCGGCCTGGAACAGCGAATCGTCCCCGCCCTCGCGCTTCAGGTCGAAGACGATGCGCCAAGCGCGGTTCAGGAACTTCGACAGGCCGGCGAGGCCATCCTCGTTCCAGAGCAGCTCCTTGTCGGGCGGCGCCATGAACAGGATGTAGGCGCGTACCGCATCGGCGCCGTATGAGGCGATCATGTCTTCCGGCGCGATGACGTTGCCTTTGGACTTCGACATGACGTCGCCATGCTCGTCGAGCACCATGCCCTGGCACAGCAGGTTCGAGAACGGCTCGTCGAAATCGAGCATGCCCATGTCGCGCAGGACCTTCGTGAAGAAGCGGCTGTAGAGCAGATGCAGGATGGCGTGCTCGATGCCGCCGATGTACTGATCGACCGGCATCCAGGCGTTCGCCGTCGCGGGATCGAAGGGCGCGCTTTGGTTATGAGGATCGGTATAACGCATGTAGTACCAGCTCGAACACGTGAACGTATCCATCGTGTCCGTCTCGCGCCGGGCGGGGCGCCCGCACACGGGACAGGCGCAGTTCACGAAACCCTCGTGCGTCGCGAGCGTCTCCCCTGCCGCAAGGTCGATGTCCTCGGGAAGCATGACCGGCAGATCCTCTTCGGGAACGGGCACGACGCCGCATTCCGGGCAGTGGATGGCCGGAATCGGATTGCCCCAATAACGCTGACGGCTGATGAGCCAGTCGCGCAGGCGGAATTCGACCGTACGGCGGCCGCGGCCCATCTCCTCGAGTTTGGAGACCACGGCGGCCTCGCCTTCGGAATGCTTGCCTCCCGCCATGCCGGTGTATGCGCCGGATTGGACGAGCACGCCCTCGGCGGCGTAGGCCTCTTCCCAATCGACCTTCGTGACCGCGCGTCCGCGCTCGTCCTTGAGACGATCGTAAAGAGGGTCGTCCTCGGCCAGGATGATGGGGATGATGGGCAGGTCGTAGGCACGCGCGAAATCGAAGTCGCGCTGGTCGCCGCACGGGACGGCCATGACGGCGCCCGTGCCGTAATCCGCCACCACGTAGTCGGCAACCCAGACAGGCACCTTCTCGCCGTTGATGGGATTCACGACATAGCGGCCGGTGAAAGCCCCATGCTTTTCGTGGGTTCCCTGGGCGCGCTGGACGGCGGTGATCTTCTTGGACGCTTCGATCAGATCGAGGACGCCCTGCTCGTACGCGCTGCCGGCGACGAGTTCGGGCAGGCGCGCATATTCGGGTGCGAGCACGAAGAAGCTGCAGCCGAAAAGCGTGTCGGCGCGCGTGGTGAAGACCGTGATGATATCGTCGTCGGACGGGTTCGCGGGTTCGGTGCCGTCGGCGTCGCACAGGACGAAGTCGACCTGCGCGCCCTCGGAGCGGCCGATCCAATTGGACTGCTGCTGCTTGACGCGCTCGGGCCAGCCTTCCAGCTGATCGAGGTCGTCCAGCAGTTCCTGGGCGTAGTCGGTGATCTTGAAGTACCACTGCGTCAGGTCGCGCTTCTCGACTTCGGAATCGCACCGCCAGCAACGGCCGTCGATGACCTGCTCGTTCGCGAGCACGGTGGCGCAGCTCGGACACCAGTTCACCGGAGAGTTGCGACGTTCCACCAAGCCGCGCTTCCAGAACTGCTCGAAGATCCACTGGCCCCAGCGGTAGTATTCAGGGTCGCAGGCCACGACCGAGCGGTTCCAGTCGTACGAGAAACCCATCCGCTTGAAGCTGGCCTTCTGGGTCTCGATGTTGGAATAGGTCCACTTCGCAGGATGGCTATGGCGCTTGATGGCGGCGTTTTCGGCAGGCAGGCCGAAGGCATCCCAACCCATCGGATGCAGCACATCGAAGCCCTGCATGCGGCTGTAGCGCGCGATGACGTCGCCGATCGTGTAATTGCGCACGTGACCCATGTGGATGTCGCCCGAAGGATACGGGAACATCTCGAGCACGTACTTCTTGGGGCGTCCATCGCCCTCCGCCGCCTTATGGGCGCCGGATGCTTCCCACGAAGCCTGCCAGCGAGGCTCGATATCCTGCGGATTGTACTCTTTCATGCCTACCGGTCTCCTGAACGTACGAAGGGCCGCGCGTGCGCGGACCCGCAAACGGATGCTGCCCAGTATAAGGCCGCACCCTCGACGAGGATGCGGCCTAGATGCGATACCTGCAAAAACGCTTAGAGGAAACGATACGAGACGGTGCGCACTCCCCAATCCTCGCAGGAGCTGGCTCCGAGCGCGCTCCAGACGCCGGGCTGCAGGTCGAGCACGCGGCTGCCGCCGAAACCGCCGCAGTCGTTGACGGTGGCGACCACCGTGCGCCCGCCGTAGGATATTTCGACGGAACGTCCCAGGTAATCACGGTAGTTCGGCATGGACATGGAAACCGCCACGCCCATGGAGCTCTGCGTGACGATAGCGCCGGTCGCCGTGGCCTCTCCCAAGGTGCCGTCGCTCGTCGATCCGTACGCCGACGCCTCGCCGCTATGCCAGCCGTCCGACGACGAGGGCGTATTCGAGGACGACGAGCCGGCGTTCGAAGACGAACTCGAGGTCGAAGGCGAGCTCGACGAAGAGCTGCTCGAGGTCGACGACGCGGTCGAGCTGGACGAGCTTGACGAAGAGCCGGTCGAATCATTCGAGGTCACGACGGCATCCTTGGATGACGCGGAGGCCGCCTGCGCGGCGGCGAGGGCCTTCGCCTCCTCCTGGAGCTTGGCGAGGCGCTCGGATTCGGCCTCGGCATCCTGGGCATCCTTGAGCTGGGCCTGCGCGGAATCCACGACCTGCTGGGCCTCGGCGGACTTGTCGGCCGCCTGGTTCAGCTTCTTGATCTGCAGATCCTTCTTGGCGCCCAGATCCTCGAGCGCAGCCTGGTATTCGGCCTCGAGAGAGCGCTGCCGGGAGATGATGTCGGCCTGGGCGTCCTGAACGGCCAGGACGTACTGGGCGTTGTCGATGAATTCATCGAGGCTTTGCGAAGCGAGCACGACATCGAGCAGCGAGATGCCGCCGGTCTTATATGCGAACTGGGCCGATTCGCCCAGCTTCTCGCGGCCCTTCTGGGCCGCGTCCTGGGCGTCGAGGACGCCTGCGGTCGCATCGTCGATCTGGGTTTGGAGATCGTCGACCTGGGCCTGCAGGTCATCGTATTCCTTCGTGATATCGGCGAGACGTGATTCAGCCTGATCGAGGCTTGTCCAAGCATCCGCGACGCTGCTGGTCGCGAACGCAGGAGCCGCAGGGACGACCGCGATGCTCGTCGCCACCCCCACGGCCAGGATCGCCTTCAGGATCGGCTTTCGTATGTTGGAATGAGCGTCTATGAGATATTCTCTTTCTATCGGGAACAGGGAAGCGACCGGGCTTTACCCGATCGTGTTGCCCACATAGGGCGACTTGTCCTTGAGCATGACGTCATGCGCGCCGCCCTCGGTGATGGACGTGGAGGAGACGACGGTGAGCTTCGCCTTGTCCTGCAGTTCAGAAATGGAGAGCGCCCCGCAGTTGCACATCGTGGACTTCACCTTCGAAAGCGTGGTGTCGACGTTGTCCTTGAGCGAGCCGGCATAGGGCACGTAGGAATCGACGCCTTCCTCGAAGGCCATCTTCTTCTTCGTGCCGCCCAGATCGTACCGCTGCCAGTTGCGGGCGCGCGAGGATCCTTCGCCCCAATACTCCTTCATATAGGAGCCGTTCACCGTGACGCGATTCGACGGGGACTCGTCGAATCGGGCGAAGTAGCGGCCCAGCATGACGTAGTCGGAACCCATGGCGAGAGCGAGCGTGATGTGGTGGTCGTACACGATGCCGCCGTCGGAGACGATGGGGATGTATTCGCCGGTCTCTTCGAACCATTCGTCACGGGCGCGCGCCACATCGATGACGGCTGTGGCCTGGCCGCGGCCGATACCCTTCTGCTCGCGCGTGATGCAGATCGACCCGCCGCCGATGCCGATCTTGATGAAATCGGCGCCATGCTTGGCGAGGAAGCGGAAGCCTTCGCGATCGACGACATTGCCGGCGCCCACCTTGACGGTGTTGCCGTAATGCTCGCGGATCCACTCGAGCGTGAAGCGCTGCCAGTCGGAATAACCCTCGGAAGAGTCGATGCACAGGACATCGGCACCCGCTTCCACCAGGGCGGGAACGCGTTCGGCGTAGTCGCGCGTATTGATGCCCGCGCCGACCATGTAGCGCTTCTCGGCGTCGAGCATTTCGAGCGGGTTTTCCTTGTGGGAATCGTAGTCCTTGCGGAAGACCAGATAGGCCAGCGAATCGTCGGCATTGACGAGCGGCAGGCTGTTGAGCTTGTGATCCCAGATGATGTCGTTGGCTTCCCGCAGGGACGTGTCGGCCGGCGCGACGATGAGCTTCTCGCGCGGGGTCATGAACGTGGCGACCTTCTCTTCGAGGCCCATGCGGCTCAGGCGATAGTCGCGTTCGGTGACGATGCCGAGCAGCTTGCCGGCGGCGGTGCCGTCTTCGGTGACGGGCATCGTGGAGTGGCCGGTCGCCTCGCGAAGCTCGAGCACCTCGCCGAGCGTCGTTTCGGGAGAAAGGTTGGCATCGGAGACGACGAAGCCGGCCTTGTGCGACTTGACGCGCGCGACCATGGCCGCCTCGTCTTCGACGGTCTGAGAGCCGTAGATGAACGAGAGGCCGCCCTGGGTCGCCAGCGCGATGGCCATCTTGTCATCGGAAACGGCCTGCATGATGGCGGACACCATGGGGATGTTGAGCGAAATGGCGGGCTCTTCGCCCTTCTTGTGCTTGACGAGCGGAGTCTTCAGGGAAACCTTCTCAGGGATGCATTCCGAGGAAGAGTACCCAGGGACGAGCAGGTATTCGTTGAACGTCCGAGCCGGCTCATCGAAGTAGAACGCCATGTCGCAACTCCTTTTCTGGTGGTTCACGGTATGTGGCCGACCATTATACGCAAGGGGTTCCCCGTTGCGCCATAATGTCAGCAATCAACGGCATTTCGCCACGTACGCCGTAAGAAGGAAGGTTCTATGAAACGCACGAACGCATGGCTGGCATACGACGAGGCCGCGCGCGGCGAAGCATTCGATTTCGCCGAACGGTACCGTATGTTCATCAGCGAGAACAAGACCGAGCGCGAATGCGCCGCGACCGCGATCGACATGGCGCGCGCCGCAGGATACATCTCGCTCGACGAGGCGCTTGAGCGCGGCAGCCTCAAGCCGGGCGACAAGGTGTACGCCGCCAATTACGGCAAGAGCGTCCTTCTCGCGCACATCGGAGCGCGCCCCTTATCCGAAGGCCTCAACATCCTGGGCGCGCACATCGACAGCCCGCGCCTCGACGTCAAGCAGAACCCGCTGTACGAAGCGAGCGAGCTCGCCTTGCTCGACACGCACTACTACGGCGGCATCAAGAAGTACCAGTGGGTCACGATTCCGCTGGCCATCCATGGCGTCATTGCGAAGAAGGACGGCTCGGTCGAGCGCGTCGACGTGGGCGAGGACGCGGGCGATCCCGTCTTCTGCGTAACCGACCTGCTCATCCACCTCTCGCAGGAGCAGCTGCAGAAGAACGCGGCGAAGGTGATCGACGGCGAGGCGCTCGACGTGCTCGTCGGCGGACGACCGGCGAAGAAGGGCGAGATCGAAGATGTGCCGGCATCGAAAGCCGACGCAGCCGGCGAGGACGAGGAAGACGAGACGCTCGCGAAGCTCGCCGAGAAAGAGCCGGTGAAGGCGTTCCTGCTCGATCTGCTCGCGCAGAAGTACAGCATGGAAGAGGAGGACTTCCTCTCCTCCGAGCTTGAAGTGGTCCCTGCCGGCGCGGCGCGCGATCTCGGGTTCGACCGGTCGATGATCCTCGGCTACGGGCACGATGACCGTTCCTGTTCGTTCCCTTCGCTCGTCGCGCAGCTCGAGGCGGAAGACCTGGAGCGCACCGGCGTCTGCCTGCTCGTGGATAAGGAAGAGATCGGCAGCGTAGGGGCCACGGGCATGACGTCGCTGTTCTTCGAGAACACGATGGCCGAGATCCTCGCGCTCGCAGGCGAACCGGGCGATCTGGCGCTGCGTCGCTGCCTTGCGCGCTCGAGCATGCTGTCCTCCGACGTGTCCGCCGGATTCGACCCGACGTACGCCTCGGCCTTCGAAGAGAAGAACGCCGCCTTCCTTGGGCGCGGCGTCGTCTTCAACAAATTCACCGGCAGCCGCGGCAAGGCGGGCTCGAATGACGCGAACGCCGAGTACATGGCGCGCATCCGTGCGGTCATGGAGAAGGGCGGCGCGGCATTCCAAACCGCCGAGCTGGGAAAGGTCGATGTGGGCGGCGGCGGGACCATCGCCTACATCCTGGCTCAGTACGGCATGGAAGTCATCGACTGCGGCGTGCCCGTGCTGAACATGCACGCGCCGTGGGAAGTGGTCGACAAGGCCGACCTGTACGAGGCGCTCAAGGGCTATCGCGCATTTTTGAAGTGGGCGTGATCGGCATCGCGCGTTCATCAGCGATACCGGCCGCGATGCCGACGCATTCGTCTGCGAAGCCGGCCACGATGCCGGCTTCGACGCATCGGGCGCGAAGCGCAGTCGATAGGGCGCATGCCGCCGTCGTCGGATGCGGTATGTCGGATGCGACATGTCGGATGCATCCTTGGGACGGCTCCGCCCCATATGCGGACGACCCTTTACCGGGGTGCTTGTCGGGATGCAGCAGCTCGACGGCCCCGCCCATATACGAACGACCCCGGACCGCGCATGCCGCCATCGGAGCGCCGTCGTCGGTGACGGATGCGGCGTCGGATACGGCAACATCGTCGCAATGCCGAAGGCTGCCCCGAACGCTTTGCGAACGTCTCGCTCTTTCGTCGCACAGCAGGAGATCCAGAACGAACGGTCATCCCGGATCTCCTGCGTAAGCCAATGTATGTCTTGTCCTGGCTATATGCTGTTTACGGACAGAAAGCGCGAAGCGTAAAGGAGGCTTCCTATCGCTCGGACTGGCCGAGCATCCACAGATGCTTGGAAAGCTGGGCGATATGATCGTCCATGGCGGCGGAGACGAGCGCGTTGCCCTCTTCGTCAGCAGCGTCCTTAACGGCCTTGACATCTGCAAGGATGAGTTCGTAATCTGCCTTGGCCTGCGTCATGGCATCGTTGACGGAAATGAAGTCGGATTCGCGTTCCGCGACGTTGGAGGCATCGAGGTATTCCTTCATCGAGGCGAGCGGCTTGCCGCCGTTCATGAGGATGAGCTCGGCCACGGAATCGACCGCTTCGTTGGCCTCGTCGTAGAATTCCTCGAGCTTGGCATGGGCCTGGAAGAACGCGTGGCCCTTGACGTACCAGTGAAGGTTCTGAAGCTTACGATGGGCGACGGCCCAGTCGGCGAGCAGGACGTTCAGCTTTTCGTTCAACATGATGATTCCTTTCCTGCGGGACGATGCCCCGCGTCTCATATGCGAGCTCCCCTGCATCTCATGCGCAGGCATCCCCGCATCTAATCCTGGCTTTCCTTGAGGCATTCGTCGCACACCCCGTAGACCGTGAGCGCGAAGGACGAAGGCATGCCGGGAACCGAAGCTCCGAGCGCATCCTCAAGAGCCTGCGGCTCGATCGAGGAGACATCGAAGATCCGACCGCACTCCGTGCATTTGAAGTGCTGATGGTCGTCGGCATTGCAATCGAATCGCGAGGTTCCGTCCCCTACGTCCACGAGCCTGATTTCTCCCGCATCCGCAAGCTGCATGAGGTTGCGATACACCGTGCCGACGCTGATGCGGGGAAATGCTTCGAGCACTTCCCGGTATACGTCCTGGGCGGTGGGGTGGTCCGACCGGTCCATGATGCATGCGCGAATGGCCTCTCTCTGTCTGCTGTACCTCAATTCAATCAATCCTTATCAGTAACAGTTACTGATATTGTTTATAGAGCATTCTTCGAATTCTTCAAGTGAGAATGATTCTTATTTAAGATTTCATCACATTCGGCTCTGGAGCCGCGACGAACCCGAGTTTCCCGTCCTTATCGCATGCGAAAACCATCGCCGTCCTGCCAGAGGCCTCGACGCACCCGGGCTTCCCGGAAAACCCGCGAATCGACCGAGAAGACAATCAGATATAACTCCGTCCGCGCATACGGGCGAGCACACTCGGAATCGCGGGCGCGTGCCCAGGAGCCTGACATGTCGGCCGGACATGCAAGCGAATGCCGCCGAAGGCCGTAAGTCAAACCCTTCCTTAATGCCAAAATATTAAAGCTTAGTATACCCTATAGGGGTATATTTTCAGCACATAAGTTGTTACCACAACGAATCAATGCTTAATTAAGGGCAGTTTCGTTGTGAATACAACAGAAATAATGCTTGGGATTCTCTAAGCAGCGATTTTTTGTCATCGGCATCGAATTCGATGGTCGAAAAGGGGCTATACCCCCCTTTTTTTTCTCTCTCTATTTTTCATGGACGAAGCTCGGAGTCCGGAGATTTAGGCGACCCGAAACATTGGGCGACCCGAATCCTTGGGCGTCCCGAAGCATTAGGTGACTTGAAGCTCTGGGTGGTCCGAAGCATTGAATGACCTGGATCTTTGGGTGGGCCGAAGCCTTGGGTGGTCAGAAGCCTTGGGCGACCTAAAATCTTGAACGACCCGAAACATTGGGCGTCCCGAAGCCTTGGACGGTCCGAAACATTGAATGACCTGAAGTTTTGGATGATCCAAGGCTTTGGGGTGCCCTGAACGCCGCATTCCGCACACCGATTCCCTTGCCGTTCCGAAAGCCAGCGGCACGTCCATGTTCGCAGCGTTCACCGCATCGCGCTTCAGACGCAGGTCGTACAAGCTTGCCGTTGCCGTTTGTCGGTCCCTTCCTCCCGCATGCAAAAGGGCTGCATCGGAACCGATCCGGCGCGATGGGTACCACGGGTTCTTCCTGAGAATCCTGATCTTCATGCAAAAAGGGCTGCGTCGGAACCGATCCGACACAGCCCTTCGAGGCGGCGCGCAGCAATCCGAGCATCGCGCGCAATGAGCCCTACACACGTCTAGACGCCGAAAGAAGATCGTCCGAACGCCCGTATCGCGCGCAGTGCACCCCGCAGGTGCCTAGACGCTGAAGAGGCCGAACTGCATACCGACGTACGCAACGAGGATGATGGCCACCAGCACCGGCGCGATGTACTTGATCATGACGGTCCAAGCGCCGGCAGCCTTGAACGCGCTGCCGTCCTTGATCTCCTCGATGAACTGCTGGGGCTTCACGAACCAACCGACCAGCAGGCATGTGAACAGCGCGACGATCGGCATGATGACCGAGTTGGAAAGGAAGTCGGCCAGATCGAGGATGGACGAGCCTTCGCCGAGCGGCTGGATGAAGGACAGGTGGTTGTAGCCGAGGTTGATGAAGATGCCTCCGAGGAAGATGGCGACCATCGTCACGACCATCGACTTCGTGCGGGTCCAATGCGTGGCGTCATGCACGATGGAGGTGCACGCCTCGACGAGCGAGATGGCGCTCGTCAGCGCCGCGAAGAGCACGAGCAGGAAGAACACGAACCCGACCACCTGGCCGGCGGCGCCCAGGCTGTCGAACAGCTGGGGCAGCGTGCCGAACATCAGGCTCGGACCGGCCTTTTCCGCAACCGCATCGCCGCCGCCGAGGGCAACGAACGAGGTCGGGACGATCATGAGGCCTGCAAGGAAGGATACGAGCAGGTCGAAGCCCGCGATGCGCGCGGAGGACTGGACGATGTCCTCCTTCTTCTCAAGGTAGCTGCCGTAGGTGATCATGATGCCCATGGCAAGCGACAGGCTGTAGAACATCTGGCCGAGCGCGCCGATGAGCAGCTCGGGAGAGAACTTGGAGAAGTCGGGGGTGACATAGTACAGCAGTCCGTCGATCGCGCCGGGAAGGGTCAGCGTGTAGACGGACAGTGCTATAGCCATGACGATGAGCGCAGGCATCATGACGAGATTGGCCTTCTCGATGCCGCCTTTGACGCCGAGCGCGACGACGATGAAGGTAGCCGCCATGAAGATCGCCATGAACACGAAGCTCGACACGGGGCTCGTGATGAACCCTGCGAAATATCCGTCGCCGGTGACGGCGGACGGCTCGGCGATATAGGCGAACGCGTATTTGGTCACCCAGCCGCCGATGATGCTGTAGTACGGCGTGATGATGAAGGGCACGAGGGACGCCAGGATGCCGATGGGCAGGTACTTACGCCCGAAATGGGAGAAGGCGCCGATCGCCGACAGCTTCGTGCGGCGACCGAGCGAGATTTCGAGAATCAGCATCGATACGCCGAACGTGAAGACGAGCACGACATAGGTGAGAAGGAACATGCCTCCGCCGTACTTGGCCGCAAGATACGGGAAGCGCCACATATTGCCCAGGCCGACCGCCGATGCCGCAGCCGCCAGGATGAACATCCATTTGCCCGACCACGTGGATCGGGTCTGAGTCGAATCCGCCATTTTCTCTCCTTGCTCGCCGCCCTTGCAGGCGGCTTCGCGAAACACGCGTCCTCCGAACAAGTCGGATGCGACGCCTTCCGAAACTATGACGCGTTATTCTAGCGAGGAGATTCCATCGGGAGTTTTTTCTTTCGAAAAAAGTAACAAAATGATGGCAAGCGGCTGTTCGCCCCGATGAATCGAGAAGCCTTCGTGGAAATGACGCGATGAAAGGCGTGCGGCCGTATCCCTAGCGCGAACGCAGGGAATGCCGGCATGCGAGATGCCGGCGAGACCCGTTACCCATGCCGCGCATCTCGAAAACGCGCCGATTCCCTAGCGTTCGGCATCCAATGCCCCTCTATGCGCCGGGGTTCGAGCGTCCCATCGAGACACGTCGATTCCCTGGCGTTCGGCATCTAGTACCTGACGCTCCAGAACGTCAGGCCGCATGCCGGGGCCGTCTCGCCCGCGGCCGTGCGGTCGCGGGCCGCGAGCACGTCGGCGACCCAGGACGCATCACGCCTTCCCTGTCCCACGGCGACGAGCGTTCCGACGATGATGCGGATCATCGAATGCAGGAAGGCATTGCCGACGATGCGGACTTCGACGACGGGCGTGCCCATCACGTGCGTCGAGCGCACGTCCGCCTCGATGACGCGTCGGCAGGTCGACCGCCCCTCCCCTTCCAGATGCAAGGCGGACGAAGCGACGCAGAAGCTCTTGAAATCATGCTCGCCCACCAGGAGCCGCGCCGCAGCGTTCATGGCGTCGACATCGAGCGGAGCGCCGCGCAGATGCCAGACGCTGCGCGCGATGAGCACGGGACGCGCGTTGCCCGTGGCGATGAAATAGCGGTACTCGCGCGACGTCGCGTCGAAGCGCGCGGAGAACCCTGCGGGACGCTCTTCGGCGCATGTGACGGTGATGCGTTCGTCCACCAGCGCATTCATGGATTTCATGAGCGTCCGCAAAGGACGGCTCGCGAATTCCTCCTCGGTCAGGTCGAAGCTCACGACCTGACCGAGCGCATGCACGCCGGCATCGGTGCGTCCGGCGCACACCGTGTCGACGGCGCGACGGTAGAGCACGGACAGCGCCCGTTCGAGTTCTCCCTGCACCGTCGTCACATGGCTTTCGGCCTGGCGCGCGAACCCTGCGAAGGGCGCTCCGTCATAGGCGACGCCGAGCGCCACGCAGCGCGACGACCGCGATGCTTCCAAGGCTTCTGCGGCAGAGAACACCGCACCGGCGGCACAACCATCGCGTGCGACGTCCGTCGCACCGACGGCATGCGCGATGCCGGCGCACGCGACGAATCCGTCGCGTGCGCCATACGTATGCCCTTCGTCCGCACGATGGACCGACACCTGCTCCACGACGCCTATCTCCTCTGCTCCTGCAGGCTCTTCCACACCGGGCGCCCGAAGAGCGTCATGATGCCCGAATAAAGCAGGTTATCGGCCGCATCGACCTTGATCGGAAGCTCGGCGCGGAACTTGCGCCCGTCGGACTGCTCCACGTACAGGACGACGGGATCGTTGCCCGGATAGTCCCCGAGTATGCCGTAGAGCCGTGTGGCGACGGACTGGTCGAAGTCGGCAGCGGCGAGCGAGATCTGCAGGTTGCTCGGCGTCTCGCGCATGCTGTCCACATCCAGACGTTCCACCTCGAAGGCGAGGATCTGGTCTCCGCGCTCGGAATGCTCGAACCGGCCCTTGATCTTGACGATGGCGTCTTCCTGGATGGCTTCTTCGAAGTCGCTGTACTTGAAGCAGACGCACTCCATATGGCCCGTCGTGTCTTCGAGATCGAAGTTCGCCATCTTGGTGCCCTTGCGCGTCATCTTGACGGTGACGCTTGCCACGAGCCCCGCGAACACGGCGTTCTTGATATCGCCCTTGTGCTCCGCAAGGTCGCCCAGGTGGTACTTCGTGACCGACTCGAGCGACCGTTCGTACGGACGCAGGGGATGGTCGGAGACATAGATCTTGAGGATCTCCTTCTCATAGGCGAGCAGCATGCGCTTGTCCCACTCGATGCCGTCCGGCGCCGGCACGTCGTCGTCGAACCCGCTGTCGGGCACATCGGCGAACAGGTCGAACATGCTCACCTGGCCGGCATCGCGATCCTTCTGGCGCTTCGCGGCGGATTCGAGCAGCGGCGTGTCGTCGATGAAGTGCATGAGCTGCTTGCGCGTGTACCCCGTCGAGTCGAACGCACCCGACTTCACCAGCGCTTCGAGCGTTTTACGGTTATAGCATTTCGCATCCAGGCGGTTCACGAAGTCGTGCAGGCTCGAGTACGGGCCGTTGGCCTCGCGTTCGTCGATGATGGACTGCGCCACCGCCTCGCCGATGCCGCGCACGCCGGCAAGTCCGAAGCGGATGCCCTCCTCAAGCGGCGTGAATTCGAGATTCGACGTGTTCACGTCGGGCGGCAGCACGGGAATGCCCGAATGCGTGCAGCTGGAGATGTACTTGATGAGACGATCGGCGTTGCCCATGTAGCTGGAAAGCACGGCCGCCATGAATTCATACGGATAGTGCGCCTTCAGATACGCCGTGCGCATGACGAGCAAGGCGTAGGCCGCGGAATGCGACTTGTTGAACGCGTACTTCGCGAACTTCTCGGCGTCTTCCCAGATCTGCTTCGCGATTTCGAGCGAATAGCCGTTCTCGACGGCCCCTTCGTTCCAATCGGCCTGAAGCTGGCGCATGATATCCAGCTTCTTCTTGCCCATGGCCTTGCGCAGGCGGTCGGCCTTGCCGGCCGAGAACCCGCTCATAGCCATCGAGATCTGCATGATCTGCTCCTGGTAGACCATCGTGCCGTAGGTCTCTTCCAGGATGGGGCGCAGACGATCGTCGTAGTAATGGATCTCGGTCGTGCCGTTCGCCACCTTGACGTAGTCGTCGACCATGCCCGATTCGAGCGGGCCCGGACGGTTGAGCGCGATGGAGGCGACGATATCGGAGAACCGACGCGGCGGAAGCCTGCTGAACAGGCTCACATAGAGCGCGCCTTCGACCTGGAACAGGCCGTCCATGCCCCAGCGCATCTCGCCGCGCATGAGACGGAACGCCTCGGCGTCTTCGATGGGTATCTCGTCGGGACGGATTTCGAGACCGTGGCGCGCCTTCACGTTCTTGCAGGCGCGCGACAGCACGCCCAGCGTGCGCAGGCCCAGGAAGTCCATTTTGAGCAGGCCCAGTTCAGGCGTGTAGTGGCCGTCGTACTGGGTGATCATGCCGCCGCCCTTGGTGTCGCGCTTCACGGGCACGTGGTCGACCAAGGGGTCGCGGCAGATGATCGTCGCGCAGGCATGCACGCCCTCGCCGCGGATGTTGCCCTCGATGGAACGTGCCGCATCGATGATGTCGCGCGTGTCGGCATCGTCGTCGTACATCTTCTTGAGGTCGACGTTGTTCTCCAGAGCGTCGTCGAGCGTGATGCCGAGCTCGTCGCCGATGGTCTTGCAGATCTTATCGCCCACGCCATACGGATGCCCGAGCACGCGCGCGGCGTCGCGCACGGCGTTTTTCGCCTGCAGCTTGCCGAACGTGATGACACCCGCGATATGGTCGGCCCCATAGAAATCGCGCACGTGGTCGATGACGTCCTGGCGGTGCTGATCGTCGAAGTCGACGTCGATATCGGGCATCTCCACGCGTTCGGGCGACAGGAAGCGTTCGAACAGCAGCCCGTTGTCCAGAGGTTCCAGGTCAGTGATGCCCATCGCGTACGTGCAGATGGCACCTGCGGCCGACCCGCGCCCCGGACCGACGCCGATGCCGTTGTCCTTCGCCCAGCGGATGTATTCCTGCACGATGAGGAAGTAGGCGGGAAATCCCTGCTGGATGATGACGCCGGCTTCGTATTCGTATCGCTCGACCACGTCGGGGCGCGCGGCGCGCAGCTCGTCCATCGTCGTGATCTCACCGTTGTTGCCGTAGCGGTGGATGAGCCCCTTCTCGCATTCCTCGCGGAAGAGCATCTCCTCGGTGTAGCCTTCGGGCAACGGGAAACGCGGAAGGATGGAATCGCGCTCGAGCTCCACGGAGCATTTCTCGGCGACCTTGACCGTGTTGTCGCAGGCCTCGGGGAAATCGCGCAGGGCCTCGCGCATCTCTTCCTCGGTCTTCATGTAGAACTCGTCGTTCGCGAACCTCATGCGGTTCTCGTCGTCGTAGTTCGACCCCGTGCCGATGCACAGCATGATGTCCTGCGCCTTGGCGTCTTCGCGCGTCAGGTAATGGAAGTCGTTCGTGGCGATGGTTTCGAGCCCCAGATCATGGGCAAGGTTCGAAAGCTGCACGTTCAGCTCGTGCTGGGAGAAGCCCTCTTCCGTGGAGATGCCCTGATCCTGAAGCTCGATATAGAAATCCCCCGGCTCGAAGATGTCCTTGAACGTCTGGGCCCACTCCCGTGCCCCCGCGACATCGCGCTCGCGCAGACGCCGGGGTATGATGCCGGCGATGCAGGCGCTCGTCGCGACGATGCCCTTCGCATGCTTCTTGATCATATCGAGCGTCGTGCGGGGCTTGTAATAGTAATTGTCCATATGCGACTCGGACACGAGATGCAGCAGATTGTGATAGCCCTCGGAGTTCTTGGCGAGCATGATCATGTGATAGAGCGGAGAGCGCTTCTTCGTGCCTACCTCGGGATCTTCGGTGAAATAGATCTCGCAGCCGTAGATGGGCTTGACCTTCTTGCCCGTTTCCCTCTCGACTGCCGCGCAGGCGTCGCACAGCTCGGGCACGCCGCACATCACGCCGTGGTCGGTGATGGCGACGGCGGGCATATCGAGGTCGGCCGCGCGACGCACCATGTCCTTCACGTGCGTGGCGCCGTCGAGCATCGAATACTCGGTGTGATTATGCAGGTGGACGAACGACATGGCAGTCCCTTCATGCGCGTGCGCGCACGCTTCCCCGCCGTCCTCGCCGGCCTGGACGCGTGCCATATGCTTGGATTCTTCGACGCGCCTATGATACCAGCCCGACGCTTCCGAAACGGGAGCGGCCCTCTCGTTCCGGAAGCTCCATAGCGCCTGATAGGTCGGTTCATGAGAAAGGGCGCCCCTGATGGGACGCCCTTTCGGAAATCGTGAGGAATCCTCTTCGAAACCTCAGGCCGTACGCTCCTGGGCCTTGTCGGCCAGGATGATGACCTTCGTGCCGGTGACCTGCACGTAGCCGCCTTCGACGTCGAACTCCTTCACGGAGCCGGCCTCATCGAGCTGGACGCGGACGACGCCGTCGGCGAGCGCCGACACCAGAGGCACGTGGTCGTACAGGAAGCCCATCTGACCTTCGGTCCCCGGTACCACGACCATGAAGGCCTCGTCGGTGAAGCACTTCGCTTCAGGGGTCACGATGTCGCAGGTTAGCTTCGGCATGTTAGTCCTCGCTCTTCTGCATGGCCTCGTACTCGGCGTACACGTCGTCGATGGAGCCCTTCAGGCGGAAGCACTGCTCGGGAATCTCGTCGCACTCGCCGTCGAGGATGGCGGCGAAGGAACGGACGGTGTCCTCCATCTTGACGTACTTGCCGGGCAGACCGGTGAACTGCGTCGCGACGTGGAAGCACTGGCCGAAGAACTGCTGGGCCTTACGGGCGCGGGAGACCGTGAGCTTCTGCTCTTCGGTCAGCTCGTCCATGCCGAGGATGGCGATGATGTCCTGAAGGTCCTTGTAGTTCTGGAGCAGCTCCTGGATGCCCGTCGCCACGCGGTAGTGTTCTTCGCCGACGATGGCCGGCTCGAGCGCGCGGGAGGTGGACTCCAGGGGATCGACGGCCGGGTAGATGCCCAGTTCGGCGATCGAACGGGACAGAACCGTCTTGGCGTCCAGGTGGGTGAAGGTCGTGGCCGGCGCGGGGTCGGTCAGGTCGTCGGCGGGCACGTAGACGGCCTGCACGGACGTGATGGAACCCGTGGTCGTCGACGTGATGCGCTCCTGAAGGTCGCCCATCTCGGTCGCCAGCGTAGGCTGGTAGCCTACTGCGGAAGGCATGCGGCCGAGCAGCGCGGACACTTCGGAACCCGCCTGGGTGAAGCGGAAGATGTTGTCGATGAACAGCAGGACGTCCTGGCCTTGGTCGCGGAAGTACTCCGCTTCGGTCAGACCGGCCAGACCGACGCGCAGACGCGCTCCCGGCGGCTCGTTCATCTGGCCGTAGACCAGGCACGTCTTCTCGACGACGCCCGATTCGCTCATCTCGAGGAACAGGTCGGTGCCCTCGCGCGTGCGCTCGCCGACGCCCGTGAAGACGGACGTGCCGCTGTGCTCCTGCGCGAGGTTGTTGATGAGCTCCTGGATGATGACGGTCTTGCCGACGCCGGCGCCGCCGAACAGGCCCGTCTTGCCGCCGCGAATGAACGGCTCGATCAGGTCGATCGCCTTGATGCCGGTCTCGAAGATCTCGGTCGTCGTCGACAGGGACTCGTAGTCGGGGGCAGGACGGTGGATGGGCATGTAGCCGGACACCTCGGGCATCGGCTTCTCATCCACGGGCTGGCCCATGACGTTCCAGATGCGGCCGAGGGTCTCGGGACCCACGGGCATCATGATGGGATGGCCCGTGTCGACGGCCTCGGCGCCGCGCACCAGGCCGTCGGTCGAGCTCATCGCGACGGAACGCACGAGGTTGCCGGGAAGCATCGATTCGACTTCCAGGACGACGCGCATCTCGCCGGCGGGGGTGATGGCGTCAACCGTCAGCGCGTTATAGATCGCCGGCAGCTGATCAGCCGGGAACTCGACGTCGACGACAGGACCCACGATGCGCACGATGCGACCGGTAGCGCCCTTGCTGGCGTCAAGCTCCTCTCTGGTAAGCATTCTTTCGTCAGCCATTTATTCCTCCAAAGCTGCTGCGCCACCAACGATCTCGTTGATCTCAGTGGTGATGGCACCTTGACGTACACGGTTATACAACCTCGACAACGTCTCCACCATCTCGGTGGCGTTATCGGTCGCCGAGTGCATGGCACTGCGGCGAGCCGCCTGCTCCCCGGCCGCGGAGTCGATCAGCGCGCGGTAGATCGACGTGCGCAGGTACGCGGGCAGCAGACGTGCCAGCACGTCGGCGGGTTCAGGCTCGAACTCGATGCTCGCGGGGACGGTCTCGGTTTCGGCGGGTTCCTCGACGGCGGATGCCGTGCGGACGTGCGCCTGAGGTGCGGCCGTCGTATCGACGGGAAGGATGATCTGCTCGGTGAGAACCTGCGTCGCAGCGTTCTTACTGTGGTTGTAGATCAGGACGACCTCGTCGATGCTGCCTTCCTCATACGCCTTGATGGCGTAGTCGGCGATTTCGCCGGCCTGCTCGATCGTAGGATCGGCAGACTGGTCCTTGAACTCGAGGACGGGCGTCATCTTGCGGAACCGGAAGAACCCGCCGGCCTTCTTGCCGCATGCGATGATGTCGACCTCGACTCCTTCGGACTTCTTCGCGCGAACGGTCTTCTCGACGGCGCGCAGAACATTCGAGTTGAAGCCCCCGGCGAGGCCGCGGTCGGAAACCACGGCCACCGCAAGGATGCGTTTCACGCTCTCATGCTTCTCCAGCAACGGGTTCTCGCTGGGCTGCACGCGCTCCGCGACACCTTGCAGCATCTCGACCATGGAATCGGAGTACGGCGCGGCGGCGGCGATGCGTTCGGTCGCATGCTTGACCTTCGCGCCGGCCACCATCTCCATGGTGCGCGTGATCTGCTTAGTCGATGAAACCGACTTGATGCGCTTATCGATGTCGTGCAGGTTAGGCATGTCTCACGCCTTCCTACGACGCCGCGAACTGCTTCTTGAAAGAGGCGATCGCCTCTTTCAGAGCACCTTCGGTCGTGTCGGTGAACTTCGCATCCGCATGGATCTGGGCGAGCACGTCGGCGTGCTTGGCGCGCAGGTACTCGAGAAGCTCGGTGCGGAAACGGACGACGTCCTTGACCGCCACGTCATCGAGGTAGCCATGGCCGCCGGCGTAGACCGCGCAGGCCTCTTCCTCGAACTCAAGCGGCATGTAGCGACCCTGCTTGAGAAGCTCGGTCATGCGGGCGCCGCGGTTCAGCTGGTCCTGGGTGGACTTGTCGAGGTCGGAGCCGAACTGCGTGAACGCCTGAAGCTCGCGATAGGACGCGAGGTCGAGGCGCAGCGTGCCGGACTGGGACTTGACGGCCTTCGTCTGGGCGGAACCGCCGACGCGCGACACGGAGATGCCGACGTTGATGGCAGGACGCTGGCCCTGGAAGAACAGGTCCGTGGACAGGAAGATCTGACCGTCGGTGATGGAGATCACGTTGGTCGGGATGTAGGCGGAGACGTCGCCGGCCTGGGTCTCGATGATCGGCAGAGCCGTCATGGAGCCGCAGCCGTTGGCCTCGTTCATCTTCACCGCGCGCTCGAGCAGGCGGCTGTGCAGGTAGAAGATGTCGCCGGGATACGCCTCGCGTCCCGGCGGGCGGTGCAGCGTCAGGGACATCTGGCGGTAGGCGACGGCCTGCTTGGACAGGTCGTCGTAGATGATGAGCACGTGGCGACCCAGGTTCTCGGGGCCCGCAGGCTTGCCGTCCTCGCCGGTGTAGACGAAGTGCTCGCCCATCGCGGCGCCGGCCATAGGCGCGATGTACTGCAGCGGGGCGGAATCGGACGCGGTGGCGGACACGATGATCGTGTATTCCATGGCGCCGTGCTTCTCGAGGGTCTCCATCACGTTGGCCACCGTGGAGGCCTTCTGGCCCACGGCGACGTAGATGCAGATCATGTCCTTGCCCTTTTGGTTGATGATCGCGTCGATGGCGATGGCGGTCTTGCCCGTCTGGCGGTCGCCGATGATGAGCTCGCGCTGGCCGCGGCCGATGGGGATCATCGTGTCGACGGCGACGATGCCCGTCTGCATGGGCTCATGCACGGGCTTGCGGTGGATGACGCCGGGAGCCTTGAACTCGACGGGGCGCATGCCCTCGGCCTTGATGGGGCCCTTGCCGTCGATCGGCATGCCCAACGGATTCACGACGCGCCCGAGGAGGCTCTTGCCCGAAGGCACCTCCATGATGCGGCCGGTCGTACGGACCTGGTCGTTCTCTCGAATAGCGGTGACATCGCCCATCAGGACGGCGCCGACCTCTTCCTCTTCGAGGTTCTGCGCAAGACCGTAGACGGTTTTGCCATCGGCGCCGATGAACTCCAGGAGTTCGCCCGCCATGGCACCCTTCAATCCATCGATGCGGGCGATACCGTCGCCCACCTGGACGACCATGCCCACCTCACGTGCATCGACGCTCGTCTCGAGGTCTTCAAGCTGCTTGCGCAATGCTTCGTCGATAGACTTTGCGGTGATTTCTGTCACTAGCATTCACCTCCATCGTTAGATTCCGAAAGCACGGTGCGAGCCTGCTCCAGCTTGGAGACGACGCTCGCGTCGATGCGTTTACCTTGAGTGCTCATGATGATCCCGCCCAGGATGGACGGATCGACATGCTCGCGCAGCACGACGCTCTTGCCAAGGTCGGCGGCGACCTTTTCGGAAATGAGGGTCCGCAGCTCGTCGTCGAGCTCGACGACGGTCGTCACGTCGACGACGGCGAGGCCCAGCCTTTCGTCGATCAATGCAGCGAATGCATTGTTGATCTGGGAAAGTTCCGAAAAGTCCTGACGCTCGGCCATGACCGAGAGGACGCTTGCGAGCAGAGGATCGAAGCCTTCGAACACGCCCTGGGCAATGGTGCGGCGTTGTTCTGCCGTATAGGCGATCTCATCGAAGGCGTCGCGCAGATCGGCGTTCCCGCGATACAGGAACACGACCTGCTCGAGCTGGTCGCGCACGGTCAGCACGCGCTCCTGCCCCTCGGCCGAAGCGGCCGAGAAGAGCGTCTCGGCATACGTCGCGATCTCTTCTTTGACGAGCAGTCGATTATGAGGCATTGAAGCTACCTGCCTCTTCGACGTAGCGCTTGATGATCGCGCGATGCTCGTCATCGGAAAGGTCGGTGCCGATGAGCTTGGACGCCACGGACACCGAGATGTCCGCCACGGACTTCTGCAGGTCGGAAACGGCCTGCTTGCGCTCGGCCTCGATGGCCGCCTGGGCCTTCTCGATCATGCCGGCGGCTTCGTCGGCCGCCTTCTTCTGGATATCGGCCTTCACGGCCTCGCCGGTCTTCTTCGCCTCGGCGACGATGCTCGATGCCTCGGCCTTCGCGTCGGCGAGCTGCTGCTTGTATTCGGCAAGAAGCCTCTCGCTTTCCTGACGGGCGGCTTCGGCGCTCTTCAGGTCTTCGCGGATGGTGGTCGCGCGCTTTTCGAGCATGCGGTCGAACACCGGCCAGCCGAACTTGGCAAGGATGACCCAGAGGATGACGAAGGCGACGAGCATCGGGATGAACTCGTTCATCTTGGGGAGGATGGCGCTGATGCCGCCGCTCTCCTCAGCGAACGCATACGCCGGGGTCGAAAGGGCCACGGCCGCGGCGGATGCGCCTGCGGTGCCGATGAACGCCTTCGCCTGTGCGATAGATGCCTTCAATTCGCTTCCCTCCTGTCCTTCTCTCGTATATGCCATACGGAAGATCCGTCTTAGCCGATGAAGAACAGAACCAGGCCGAGCAGGGCCAGGGCCTCGGACATGGCGGCGCCGATGAAGAAGTAGCCCATGAGCTGACCCTTCATCTCAGGCTGGCGGGCGGCGGCGACGCACAGGCCGTAGGTGGCGATGCCGATGCCGATGCCGGGGCCGATGGCGGCCAGGCCGTAGCCGACGACCTTCAGTGCGGCAAGCGTAAGGGTGATCTCTGTCACAATTTCCTCCTTCGACGGGTCCCAGCCTTCTTGGGACCTTCTACCTAAACTATGTGCCAAGCTGCAAGGAAGACAGCCGTGTCACCGAAGCGGTGCGCCGTTGCCGGCGCGCGTCCTAGTGGCGATGGATCGCCATGCCGATGTAGGACGAGGATAGGATCGCGAACACGAACGCCTGAAGGAACGCGACCAGGCATTCGAGCGCATACATGAGGACGAGCAGCGCGAACCAGACGATCGAGGTGCCCGCCGCCGCGATGGACATGGAGGCATCGAGCAGGCCGCAGTAGATGAACGACGTGGTGGCGATGCCGAAGACGGCCAGGATCATATGGCCCGAGAGCATGTTGCCGTAGAGTCGGACGGCCAGCGTGAGCACGCGGATGACCATGGAGAAAAGCTCGAGGAACCAGATGATCGGCGCCATGGGGGCGGGAACGCCGCTCGGGCAAAGATTGCCGAGATAGCGGACGGGGCCGAAGGTCTTGATGCCGTAGATGTTGAAATACAGAAACGAGATGATGGACAGCGCCCACGTGCAGGAGATCGCGCCCGTCGATGTCTTGAAGCCCGGAACGAGCCCCAAGATGTTGCAGATCAGGATGAAGAAGAACAGCGATGCCAGAAACGGCACGTGCTTCTTGAAGCCTTCGCCGATGACGTCTTCGGCGATGTTGCGATTCACGAATTCGTAGCCGTACTCGACCATGTTCACGAACTTGCTTGACGGAACGATCCTGATCTTCTTCGCGGCCAGAAGGACCACGAGGAAGGTGACGGCCAAGGCGATGAAGAGCCAGACGACGTACTGGGTGACGTGCCATCCGCCGATGCTGAGCACCGTGGTGGGATTGAAGTCTTCCGAGACGTGCTGTGCCTGGGAGACGAACAAATCAAGAGCTTCGCCCATGCTTTGACCCTTCCTTGAAAACGACCCTATTCCCCGCGACGGGTTCTGCGCTTCGCGAGGACGTTCTTATACACGACATAGGCTATGGTCGCGCCTAGAAACACGATTCCCTCCGCGACGACGAAGGGGACGAGCGCGCCTCGTGCGTTGAACGCGCATGCCAGCAGGCCGGCGATCAGGACGACGAGGGACGCGAAGACGCCGACGAGCCCATAGAGGCCGATGGTGAGAGCAGCTTGAGATGCCGAGCGGCGCGAAAGCCTCATCGACAGGAAGATGGGCGCGAAGCCGAAAGCTCCGGCCAATGCCCCGAGGACGATAGGCATGACGTGCGTTCAACCCCCTTTTCTCAACCATTCGGTTACAGCCGCATTGCGGAATGCTATCAGATATTCAGCAAGCCGAAAGGAACCGCGCAACTAAAAGCGCAAAAAGAGGGAAACGTCCTTCGAACGGCGGAAACGACTGCAGGCGAAACGCTCGGGCACGAAAAGCGGCTCAATCTCTTTCGACCTTGCGCACGACGATGTCGGTATCGGCGAGGAGGTCGAGCGAAAGCCGGTCGGGATACCCTTCGGCATAGACGATCTCCCCGATGCCCGCGTTGATGATCATCTTCGTGCAGACCGAGCAGGGCTGCGTGGTGATGTAGATCGACGAACCCTGGATGTTGATCCCGTGGCGGGCGGCCTGGATGATGGCATTCTGCTCCGCATGCAGGCCTCGGCAGATCTCATGGCGCTGACCGGAGGGGACGCCGAGGCGCTCACGCAGGCATCCGACCTCTTCGCAGTGGCGCAGGCCCGTAGGAACGCCGTTGTAGCCGGTCGCCAGGATGCGGCGGTCCTTGACGAGAAGCGCACCCACCGCGCGACGCAGGCAGGTGGCGCGCCCGGACACCTCGAATGCGAGGTGCATGAAGTATTCGTCCCAGCTCGGACGTTCGATATGCGATTTCACGACGCCCCCCTACGCGAAGCCGCATGCGCGCCCCGGACACGTGCCGGGATGACGCATGCGGCGACGATGCCTTCGTGCGACGGCTAGCAGGTGCCGAAGATACGGTCGCCCGCATCGCCCAGGCCGGGCACGATGTAGGCGTTTTCATTGAGCCTGTCGTCGATCGCGCACGTATAGACGGCCACGTCCGGATCGGCGGCGAGCACGGCATCGATGCCCTCGGGCACGGCGACGAGCACGAGAAGCTTGAGGTTCTTCACGCCCGCCTTGCGCAGGTATTCGATGGCCGCGATGGCGCTTCCGCCGGTCGCGAGCATCGGATCGACGACGAAGACCTCGGCCTCGGCCGCGTCCTCCGGGACGTTCGCGTAATACTCATGCGGACGATGGGTCTCGGGGTCGCGATACATGCCCAGGTGGCCGACGCGGGCGGTCGGGATGAGATCGAGCATGCCCTCGGTCATCCCGAGGCCGGCACGGATGATCGGAACGATGACGACGTCGCGACCGCGTACGGATTCGCACCGCGCGACCGCGATGGGCGTCGTGACGTCCGTCGCGGTCGTGGGCAGGTCGCGCGTCGCCTCGTACGCCTCGAGCTGCGCAAGCTCGCGTACGAGCTGGCGGAAGAGCGACGAAGGCGTGTCTTCGGCGCGCAGGACGCCGATCTTGTGCTTCACGAGGGGATGGTCGACGAGCACGACCCTGTCCGTTTCGGTGTAATCCATGCTGAAAGCTCCTATCGATGCTGCGAGGCGCATCCTCGCTCTGAAGAACCGGCCGCGCGCGGCGTCGATCCCGCGCGAAGCCGTTCAGATTATGCCCTAAAAATCGTATTCGGGGTACAGGGGATGCGCGGCGAGGATGCGCTTGACCTCTTCCGAAACCTCGGCGAGGGCGGCCGCGTCCTCGATCGAGAAGACCGTCTTGGCGATAAGGAGCCCCACCGCACGGAAGTCGTCCGCGGTCAGGCCGCGCGTCGTGGCGGCGGCCGACCCGACGCGGATGCCGCTCGTCACGAACGGGGAACGCTGCTCATGGGGGATCGTGTTCTTATTGACGGTGATGCCCACGCGATCGAGCGCGCGCTCGGCGTCGCGGCCGCTCACGTCGGCGGGCGTGAGGTCGACCAGGCACAGATGATTGTCGGTGCCGCCGGATACGAGGCGCAGGCCGCCCTCGACCAGGCCGTCCGCAAGCGCGGCGCAGTTGGCGACGACGCCATCGATATAGGTCTTGAACTCAGGCTTCAAAGCTTCCCCGAACGCGACCGCCTTGCCGGCGATGACATGCATGAGGGGACCGCCCTGGCTGCCGGGGAAGACCGCCTTGTCGATCTTCTTCGCGAGCTCCTCGTCGTTGGTGAGGATCAGGCCTCCGCGCGGGCCGCGCAGGGTCTTGTGCGTCGTGGTGGTGACGACGTCGGCGAAGGGCAAGGGGCTCGGATGCGCGCCGGTGGCGACGAGGCCTGCGATGTGGGCCATGTCCACCATGAAGCGCGCGCCGTGACGATGCGCGATGTCGGCCATGCGCTCGAAGTCGATCACGCGCGGATAGGCCGAGGCGCCGCCGACGATGAGGCTGGGATGGAGCTCGTCGGCCATGCGGTCGATCGCATCGTAGTCGATGGTCTCGTCTTCTCCCAGGCCGTAGCCGTGGAAGTCGTACAGCTTGCCCGAGAAGTTGACCGGGGAGCCGTGCGTGAGATGCCCGCCGTTGTCGAGGCTCATGCCGAGCACCGTATCGCCGGGCTCGATGAGCGCGAAATACGCGGCGAGGTTCGCGTTGGCGCCGCTATGGGGCTGCACGTTGGCGAAACCGGCGCCGAAGAGCTCTTCGGCGCGGTCGCGTGCGAGATTCTCGACGATATCGACCTTCTCGCAGCCGCCGTAGTAGCGCTTGCCCGGATAGCCCTCGGCGTACTTGTTCGTCATGACGGACCCCATGGCCTCCATGACCGCAGGGCTCGTGAAATTCTCGGATGCGATGAGCTCGACGGAATCGCGCTGACGGGACAGTTCCGCGGAAATGGCTGCGGCTACTTCCTGATCGGCAGAAACATACGAAAATGGCATTGCTCGCCTTCCTTTCTGGTCATCCGGCGCGACTATGCCGCACCTGCGGCATCAGGCCTCTTCGACGACGGTCCCCTCGAGCTTCATGATCTTCTCGACGCGGCCGGCATGGCGTCCGCCGGCGAAATCGGTCGAGAAGAACGCGTCCAGGATGCGCTCGTTCGTCTCAAGGTCAACGAAACGTCCCGACAGCGCGATGACATTCGCATCGTTGTGTTCGCGGCAGAGCTCCGCGAACTTCACGGACACGATGTTCGCGGCTCGAACGCCGGCGACCTTGTCGGCCGCGAGCGCCATGCCGATGCCGGTGCCGCACACGAGGACGCCCCTTTCGGAGAGCCCGCGCGCGACATCGAGCGCGACGGGAAGCGCGAAGTCGGGATAATCGACCCGATCATCGGTGGCAGGACCGCGGTCGACCACGTCGAAGCCACGTTCGACCAGATAGGCCGCAAGGGCTTCCTTCTGCTCGAACCCCGCATGGTCGCTTGCGATCGAAACCTTCATCCTCGCACCCCTTCGTTCGCCCGAACGGAGCATCCGTCCGCGCATGCTGAATCGAAACTCGACCATGATACCGTCGCCCGCATGCCGGCCGCGCAACAAGGCCGCGGCGCACGACGAGATGCCCGCATGGCTCCGTGAAGGGCGCACGGGCGAGGCGACGGCGCCGAAGCGCTTGCCGGCCTTGGACGATCGCCGCCGCGCGGCGCCTCCGACGCTCGAGGGGAGCTTGGCACGAGCGCGCCGCACCCCTTGCGCTCCTGCGGCATCCTACCGCGTCATGATGCGCCCGACGGCCTCGTGCCATCCCGCAAGCCGCGCCGCGCGTTCGCGTTCGCCCATCTTCGAGACGAAACGGTCGCCCGAAGAGCACAGCAGCGCAAGCTCGTCGGTGCTTTCCCAGAAACCGGTGGATAGGCCTGCGAGCATCGCCGCACCCCAGGCCGTGCTTTCGGTCACGGCGGGCCGCAGGAGCGTCGCGTCCAAGATATCGGCCTGGAACTGGAGCATGAGGTTGTTGACCGATGCCCCGCCGTCGACATGGAGCTCGGCGATGGGGATGCCGGCGTCCGCCGCCATCGTCGAAGCGACGTCGGCGACCTGGAACGCGAGGGATTCCAGGCCGGCGCGGGCGATGTGCCCGCGCGAGGTTCCGCGCGTCAGGCCGAGGATCGCCCCGCGCGCATCGGAATCCCAGTACGGAGCGCCAAGGCCTGTGAAGGCGGGCACCACGTAGACGCCGTCCGAGCTTTCGACCGTCCGCGCGAGGTCTTCGCTTTCCGATGCCGTGGCGATGATGCCGAGCTCGTCGCGCATCCACTGCACGAGCGCGCCGGCGACGAACACGCTGCCCTCGAGCGCGTATTCGATGCCGCGGACGTCTGGAGCGCTGGCGGCGATCGTCGTGACCAGGCCATGAGGAGAGAATACGGCGTCCGAACCGGTGTTCATGAGCAAGAAGCAGCCGGTGCCGTACGTGTTCTTCGCGCTGCCCGGCGTGAAGCAGCATTGCCCGAAGAGGGCCGCCTGCTGATCGCCCGCGACGCCGCGGATAGGGATGCCCGAGGGGATGCTGCCGAACGCGGTGCGGCCGAAGTCGCCGGCCGACGGACGGACGTCGGGCAGCATGGACGCGGGAATGCCGAACAGCTCGAGCAGCGATTCGTCCCACCGTCCCTCGTGAATGTCGTAGAGCATCGTGCGGGACGCGTTCGTTCGATCGGTCGCGTGGACCGCACCGCCGGTCAGATTCCAGATGAGCCAGGAATCGACCGTGCCGAACGCCAGATCGCCGGCCTCCGCGGCCTCCCGCGCGCCGGGCGTGCGGTCGAGGATCCATTTGATCTTGCTCGCCGAGAAATAGGCGTCGGGCACAAGCCCCGTCTTGGCCGTGATGCGCGCGCGGACGTCGGGATCGGAACAGAGCTCTTCGATGATAGGAGCCGTGCGACGGCATTGCCATACGATGGCGTTCGCGACCGGAAGGCCCGTCCGACGGTTCCAGACGATCGTCGTCTCGCGCTGGTTCGTGATGCCGATGGCTTCGATGTCCGCAGGGTCGACGCCTGCCGAAACCATGACCTCGGTCATAACGCCCAGCTGGCTCGACAGGATATCGTTCGGATCGTGCTCGACCCAGCCCGGCTGAGGATAGATCTGCGGAAACGAATGCTGGGCGACTCCCTGGATCGCGCCGCTATGATCGAAGAGGATGGCTCGGGACGAGGTTGTTCCCTGGTCGAGCGCCATGATGTACGTACGTGCCATTGCCCTGCCCTTCCTATCGCAGATGCTTCTCGAGCCAGGAGGTCACATCCGCGACGACCGTGCCCGCTTCGGCTTCGTTCAGGATCTCGTGACGCAGGCCCTCGTAGAGAACGAGATCGACATCGCGCATTCCGGCGCGTCGGTATTCTTCGACGGCTTCGCGCACGCCCCTTCCCTGCGCGCCCACGGGATCGTCCGCGCCGGATATGAAGAGCATCGGCAGGTCGGCAGGGATGCGGGATGCCTGCGCGGCGTTCGCGGCCTCCTTCGTGAGGGACAGCACCGCTTCGTAGCCGCCGACGGAGAACATGAAGCCGCACAGGGGGTCGGCGATGTAGTCGTCGACGTTCTTCTCGTCGCGCGAAAGCCAGTCGAGGGGCGTGCGCGCATCGCGTATCGCCTTCGCATACGCCCCGACGCCCATGGAGTCCAGAAGCGGGGATCGGTGCTCCTCGCCCTTGATCGTCCTGAGGGCGTGCGCGACCAGGAGCCCCGCCGTCGAAAGGGCCGCCGGCACCTGGCCCGTTCCGCACATGATCGCCCCGGCGAGCCCGTCGGCATGGCGCGTCAGGTACGCGCGCACCATGTAGCTGCCCATGGAGTGCCCGAACATGACGTACGGAACGACCGACGAATAGCGGCCCGCGACGATGCGCCGAAGCTCATGCATGTCTTCGATGAGGGCGTCCGCCCCGGCGGCGTGGGGAATATGGCCCAGCTGGGACGTGCTCGACACGCTTCCGCCGTGTCCGATGTGGTCTTCCGCGCAGACCACATACCCTTGGGATACCAGCTGCTCGGCAAAGGGCGCATAGCGTTCGATATGCTCGGCCATGCCGTGGGCGATCTGCACGATGCCGGCGACCACGGGGCCGGACGAGTCGGGTTCCCACGTACGTGCATGGATGCGCGATACGCCGTCGCTGCTCATGTAACCGACGGTCGATGTCCTCATACGAATTCCTCCTTTTTTCGCAGAGGTGTTAGATTATACCGCCTATGAGAACCAGGGCCGACGCGCATGCGAGGTACGGAGCGAAGGGAAACGGCGGCGCGCATCCGCGCACGAGGCGGCGGACGAGCTGGACCGTGCACGCGAGCATGCATGCCGACAGAAGCATGACCAGCCCCGACGAGGGACCGAGCCAAAGGCCGAGCGCCGCAAGGAGCTTGACGTCGCCCCCGCCGAGAACCTCCGTGCGGTCGAAGACGCGCTCCAGCAGAATCGCGCAGAGAAGAGGCAGGCCTCCCAGAAGCAGGAAGCCCGTCAGCGCGAAGACGAGCAGACCGGCCGCGAACCGCGCGTCGATACCGGCCGCATCCGACCCCGAACGCAGCGCGCACGCGCCCGCATGAAGGATCCAGGCGCAGGCGATGGCGCCGACGAGAGCGTTCGGAACGACCCTTGAACGCATGTCATGCCAGACAATGAGGACAAGGGCGCAGGCAAGCATGCTGCATCCCGCCGTCTCCAGCGCGATGCATGCCGATTCGTATGTCAGAACGGTTGCCATACGGACAGGCTCGCATGCAGGCCCTGCGCAGACCTTGGCCGCAGAAGGCGGCATCCTGGTCCGAGCCTTACGAACGCCCCGGCCGATTCCGACCGGAATCCCGCCCGCATCCGTCGAAACCTTCCCTATCCCGTCAGGATCGAAGCAGGAATCCGGCACGATTCCGTCCTGCATCCGGCCAAGGCGGCACGCAGCTCTTATGCATCGATGCCGGCGGCGCGGACGGCATCGCGCATCGCCTCTTCCGAAACGCCGCCTGCGCGCAGGATCCGGAATGCCGCACCCGTGCAATCGGCGATCGTCGACGATCGCCCGCTGCGCGCGCGTTCATCCCCGATGCATGCAGCGACGCCCGATCGAACCTCGGCGCTGACTTCGGAGCGCAGATGGGGAGGCGTATGGGCTTGGATGTTCGCGCTCGAGGTCGCCATGGGGCAACCGACCGCGCGGATGACCGCGAGCGCCCATTCGTCATCGGGCATGCGCAGGGCGATCGTCCCGCCCGTTCCGACGAAAGCCGGAGGCACCGCCGCGGAGGCGCGCACGATGAGGGTCAGCGCGCCCGGCCAGAACGCGTGCGCGAGCGCCGACGCGTACGACGGGACGTCGCGCCCGTATCGCATCAGATCATCCATCGACCCGACCAGCCACGGAATCGCCTTGCCCGCATCGCGTCGCTTGATGCCGTAGATGAGATCCGGGGTCCGCGCATGCGCCACCGAGACGCCGATGCCGTAGACGGTATCCGTCGGAAAGACCACGGCCTTGCCTTCCCGCGCCGCGCGCGCGGCCTGCGCAACCGCTTCCCCCATATCCATGGAAACGCTCCTGACCTCGAAGAATCCATTGCCTATCGTCATGATCGGGCACACCCGTCGCCGATACCGTACCGCCGCTTCACGCGTGCGATCTTGCGACGCCACGGCGCATAGAGAACCACCAGAAAGAACGCCGTGGACGCCGCATGGACGGCATCGAATGGAACGGCGGCGGCATATACGGCGATGAGCTCGGCGAACGTATGCGGATGGAAGAACCCGACGACGCTCCAGAGATTAAGGACGAACCCGTAGCCGAATCCCGATACGAATCCGTACGCGTACAGAGGCCACGTCCGCCCGCCTCCGTCCGCTTCGCCGCCGGCCCCGTCCCCGCACGCCTTCGCCACGAACGCCGCACCGTAACCGACCATGCCCCACGCATACATCTGCCACGGGGTCCATGCGCCTTGCCCGAAGAAGAAGTTCGAGACCAAAGCCGCAAGCGCGCCGACGAGAAACCCCGCTTGGCGGCCGAAGGAGGCGCCGGCGACGATGGCGATGGCCGATACGGGCTTGAAGTCGGGAATAGGTGCGAACAGGATGCGCCCGGCAGCGGCCAGGCTTGCCAGCACGACAATGGGCATGGTGTCGCGCAGGCGCGGGCGGCGATGCTCGAAGGAGGCGAAGAACGCCGCGAGGGAGACCGTCACGACGACGAAGCTCAGCAGCCCCGCTTGGTCTATGCCCGCAGCCGCGCAGACGGCAAGTCCCAGCGGGACGATCGCGACGGCGACGGCCTCGAGTGCGGAAGCGACCGTCATGAAAGGGCTCCGAACAGGCGCGAGGAATCGTTCGCCCGATAGATGAGGTTGTTCTCGAAGAAGTCGGCCACGGCCTCCGTGCAGACGACCTGCCCGTCGAAGACCATCGAGACCACATCGGCCGTCGCATAGGCGAAATCGAGGTCGTGCGTCACGAGCACGACCGTGACGCCCCTATCGGCGGCCGCCCGCAAAACATCGTGAACCTGCGCGCAGAATGCAGGGTCGAGCCCCTTGGTCGGTTCGTCGAGCATCAGCAGATCGGGCTTGCAGAGCAGAAGCTTCGCCAAGGCGAGCATCTGCTGCTGCCCGCCCGAAAGGTCGTACGGATGCCGGCCTTCGCACCTCGCAAGCCCGTACCGTTCGATGGCGGCGCGCACCTCGTCTTCGCCGTACGCGCAGCGCCCCGACCATTCCATAAGCTCCTCGAACACGTCGTCGCACACGAAGAGGGCCCGAGGATCCTGAGGAAGCAGCGCCTGGGACCCGCGGAAGGCGTTGCGCACGCGGCCGCGCGCGACCTTAGGCGGCACGCCGGCCGCGATGCGCACGAGCGTCGTCTTGCCCGAACCGTTGCCGCCTACGACCGCATGCACCGATCCGCGCGCGACCTCGAGATCGGCGCCTCGCAGCACCCAAGGGTCCTGCCTGTCGTAACGCGTGTAGACATCGTCGAAGGAAAGCGCCCGCGCAGCATCGAAGCGTTCCTCGAAACGGCGCTTCTGGGATGCCATCAGGTCCGCTATCGCGGAGCGCGGCGCGCAAGGTTCCAGCGGCGAGAGCGAGACCGTCTGCGTGGCGATCCCCTCCATCTCCTCCGGAGCGTGCGTCGTCATGACGACCGTCACGCCGAGCTCGCGGTTCACGCGCGCGAGCAAAGACGCGAATCGCCGGCGGGCGTTCGGATCGAGCTGGGCCATAGGCTCGTCGAGCAGGATGACGCGCGGGCGCAGCGCGAGCACGGCCGCCAGGTTTACCAGCTGCTTGCTGCCGCCCGAAAGGCTCTCGGTCGACGCGTTCATCCAGGATTCGATACCGAAGAAATGCGCGACCTCCGCGATGCGGCGGCGCATGGCGTCAGGGTCTTCCCCGAGATTCTCGAATGCGAAGGCGAGCTCGTGCCAGACGGTGTCGCAGACGATCTGGGCATCGGGATCCTGCCCCACGAACCCGATGCGCGCGGCGGATTCACGCACGTCGATGCCTTCGACGGGCATTCCGTCGCACACGACGGCGATCCCGTCCGCCGACGCCGACCCGCCGTAGACGCCCTGAGGCATGAGCTCGGGTTTCAGCGAGCGCAGCAGCGTCGTCTTGCCCGAACCCGTCGATCCGACGACGACGCAGAACGCGCCTTCCTCGACGCGAAGCGTGGTCGGCGGCAGGGCGCAGGCGGCAAAGCCGGCATAGGAGAACGAAAGGCCGCGAACATCTACGATCGCCATGCCAGACGCTCCCTTGCATACAGGGCCGCAGGGGCCAGGACGAACGATGCGTACGGCGCATACCCCCACCACAGGGCGGGCATGTCGAGCCGGGGATAGAATGCGAATCGGGCGCAGGCGACGGCGACGAGCGCGGCCGATGCGGCTGCAAGCGCAAGCGCGATCGCAAGGAATGCCGCATCCCGCGCGCGCATGCGGTAGCGCCGATAGGACGTGCGGCGCGCCGTGGCGCCGAAGCCGCGGGCACGCATCGCGTCGCTGCGCACGAGGCCGTCTTCCATGGCCCATCCCATCAGCACCGACGTGACGCGCATGCGCGCCTTGCCCGCTGCGCGGATGCCCGAGGAAGCGCCGGCGCTCATGGCTTCCTGCACGGACAGGATCGAACGTCCGCGCTTCACGAGCTGGGGAGCCAGCCGCAGGACCTGCGAAACCATGAGCGACACGACGGGAAGCGCGCGTCCTGCCACCGACAGCGAACGCTCGCTGTCCATGCAGGCCGCATAGCACGAGAACCAGAGGATCATGGCGGCGAAGACGCAGCCTGCCACCGCGCCGTATGCGAGCGCCTCGAGATAGACGGCGCGCGCGCCGATATGGAAGAGCAGCGTCGACCCGGACGAAGTGAACAGCGGATTCGCGATCGCGATGACGCAAGCCATGGGAACGGACCAGCCGAGCGAGCGCACCGTCGGCCGCGCGCCGCGGGTCACGAACGAGCACGCGAGCGCGCCGACGAGCGAAATGCCTGCGCACACGGGATGAAACGCCCCCATGCACAATGCGATCGCGCAGGCCAGGTACGCGAACGTGACCGACGGATGAAACGCGTCGAAGGGATTGCCCCCTACCCCGTCACGTACACCCATGAGACCGCATCCCCGTCGGAAAGCACGTAGTTCCCCGCGCTGTACGAGGGGAACGACCCGTTGACGTAGTAGGTCCATCCGCTCGTCGCGCCGTATTCCTTCTCGGCAAGCCCCCCGATGGCGCTCACGTACAGCCCCATGGACGTCGACACCGCATTGACGTTGCCGTTCGTGGCGACAAGCGCATCATAGGCCGTGGCGCCCTTCTCGAAGGTGAGCGTCGCCGAGCCGCCCACGCTGCCGTCCGCCGCGCTTGAATCGATGCTGCACGTCACCGTGATGGTCCGGTCGCGCTTCCCTGCCGCATCCTCCGACGAGGACGATGACGGTTCGGACGGAGACGACCCCGCATCCGCGGACGACGATCCCCCCGCCTCGTCCGGCGAGGCGGCGCTCGACGAAGATCCCGCATCGGACGATGCCTTCGCCCGGGATGCGGAATCCGTGCCCGATGGGGCCGCAGAACCCGATGAGGCATCTGCGGCGGCGGCGCCGGATTCATCGGACGCCGAGGCGCCGGCATCGTCCCGATCCAGGGCGGAGGCCTCGGCCCCATCGGCCTGCGACAGGGAACCCTCGCCCAGGACGGTGGCGAAGAGCCCGTCGTCGGCCGGGATGCCGGAGTGGACGAGCGCCCACGACGACGTCGCGATCAGGGCGGCCGACGCGAGGGCGAGAAGGGCGATCAGAGGATAGGGCGCACGGTACGACGCGCGGCCCCTTTCGGACGCACGTCGTTTCTCCGTAGGATCGAATGCGCCTCCGGCGGAGCCGAGGGGGGCTATGCGTTCGTCTTTATCGACCATGGACCTCTCCTAGCCCTCGGCCGCATCGCTGCGACGACGCGCGACCAAGAACCACCAGAACGAACCGATGAGTCCGCACATGCCCACGACAAGCCCGACGAGCGGAAGCGGGGAAGCCGACGAACCGGATGGCTCGGCGACGCTCTTGAGGACGGCTCCGCCCTCATCCATGCCCCTGGCCCCCGCGGTGCCGGACGGTGCGGAGGAAGCGTCGAGCGCCTCGCCGTCGGTCGACCCGTCGCCCTTTTTCTCGGAACCTTTCGCCTTGTTCTTGACGAGCGCGCCGGAGACAGGCGCATGGGACGGCGCGACCCTGCCGCCGCGCGCATGCAGGGCGTCGGAATCAGACGATGCCCGCGTCTCGCCCTGAGATCGCGGCGCATCCGATGTCCCGGCGCCCTCCGGATCGGGAATCCGGGGCGTAGGCGCGTCGGGGCCCGCGGTCTTCGACCATTTCGCGAAAAGACGCGTATCGGAGGCTACCGGCTGAGAGAAATCCCAGGCCGTCGTGCATGCCTTATCGGAGAACCAGCCTTCGAAGGCGTATCCTTCGCGCGTCGGGTCCGCAGGCCTTTCGACCGTGCCTCCCGCTTCGACGATCGGGGATTCGATGGCGCTGCCGCCGGTCGAGTCGAACGTGACGGCGAAGCCATCGGCAGGCACGAGCTTGAACAGATGCCCCGAGTCGTTCGTGTAGTACAGAGATCCCTGCGCATCGGCGACGACCGACGCCGTCGTGTAATTCCGCTTGCCGGCATCGGGCACGTAGAGCGCATACGCGCGATCGTCGCCGACGCGGTAGCGATACACGCCGCCGGGATTGCAGTTCACGGTGAAGTAGACGTAGGTCTCGCCGCCGCGGGAAGAAACCAGAGGCGTGGCCTGGGCTGCTCCCGCACCGATGGCAACGGTGCGTTCCACCTGCATCGTTGCAAGGTCGATGACCGAAAGCGTGCCCGCGCCCGTCGCATCCATGCCGCAGACGAAGGCTTTGCCGCCCGACACCGTGGGCGTCGAGGTCGACGTCGCGGCGAATCTCACGGATCCGCTCTCTTCGAGGGAATCGCCGACGCGCACGATCCGATGGAGCGTCCCGTCGTTGCGGCTCACGGCAAGATAGGCATCCTGGCCTGCGGCATCGGCCGCGGGCACCTTCGTGATGCCGGCACGCACGGCACCGCCCACCGAAACCGAGGACAGCTCCTTGCCGGTCGCGCCGTCGAGCAGCTTCACCGAGCCGGATTCGCCGCCGACGACGACGTCGGAAGCGGAGGCCGCGGCGCCGGCCCAGTAGTAGCCTTCGGGCGTTTCATCCGCCTTATCGACCTTCTTCCAGACCACGGCTCCCGTACGGGCGTTCACGCAGACGAGCGTGCCCGCCGCGCTGTTCCATTTCGCGTCGAGCGACGTATACCCCGCCACGACGTAATCGCCGATGACCGAGACCGAGGAAAGCGCCTGCGCGTCGGGCGCGAGGCCCGTAAGCGACCAGACGCAGGTCAGATCATCGGCCGCATAGGCGGACAGGGCACCGCCGTCGGCAGGCACGATGATGCGGCCGCCCGCGTAGACCGGGCGGGAGAAATATCCGACGGAAGCCGTCATGGGAGCTTCCTTGAGCACCGTGCCGTCGGCGCCGCTCACGATGCGCAGCGTATGCTTCGTCGCGATGTACGCGTTCCCGTTGACGAGCAGCGGATCGGAGGCGCCGCTGAAGTCGGCGCCCGAACGCCAAGCATAGCTCCAGGCGAGCTTCGCCGCGCGCGACGGCGTCGATGCGTCCGTGGTCGCGCCGCCGACCTTGCCGCTCGCGAACGCCGGCCAGTCGGCATCGTAGGAAGGCAGATCGTCGCGCGGATGGATGGGAACGTCGGGGGCCTTCTCCTTGCCCGACGCATCGACGTAACGCAGCTCGAGAGACGTCGTCGAGGAGTCGATCAGGAAGTTCCCGATGGACGTCTGCGCCATCTTGCCGTTGACGAGGAACTGCCAGTAGCTCCAGCCGCCGCCCTGCTCCTGTTTCGTGCCGAGCGTGCGCGTGCCGTCCGCCGAAGTGATGGAGTTGAGGAATCCGCCGGCGTAGTCGTATGTGAGGCCCGCCTCGTCGAGCACCGGCTTGAACGCATCCCATGCGGTCTTGTCGCCGTCGGTCGAAAGGGAGACCTGCGTGGGCGTCGCCCACGGCTCCATGACGAACGAACCGTCGGCGCCCGCGCGGGACGGCCCCGTGACCGTGACCGCAATGTCGGCCGCATGTCCGGCGCTCGGATCGTCCTGACCCGTCGTTCCCGCGACCGTGAACGTCGCGCTCACGGGCTGGCGGTACAGCATCCGGTACTTCGCGAGCGTCGTGGCGTCGATGCCCGCATCCTTGTAGCGCTCGTAGTATCCGCCGAACTTCTCGCTGGTCAAGCAGCTGGTCACCGTGACCTTGGCATTGTATTCGGGCGTGTGCACGAGACGCAGCGTTTCGTGCGCGATCACGCCCGGCCTGCTGGAACGGAAAAGGTTCCACTGCTCGGAGGGATGCGTCGAATCGATGTCGGTGACGACGATGCCCGAGGCCGACGTGTCGGAACGCGACCAGGACAGCCCGGTCGCGCCGCAACGAGACGCCTCCTTGAAGGCGTTCAGATCGCCCGTCACATGATCGACGGCATCCGCGCCTCCGGCCAGATGCGCAGCGTATTCGCCCTGCACCTGCATCATGAGCGCGACCTCGGCGTCGAGCTCGGCCGGATCGGTCTCCTTGACGGTCAGGGGGATATCGAGCGAATCGGACGTGCCGTTGAGCGCGACGGCGACCGTCAGGACGTAGTGCGCATCGCCGGCCCCCGGTATGGGTCGAACGACCTTGAGACGGTAGCCGTTCACCGTAGCGGAGCCGGATGCGTCGGTCGCCTCGTCGGCAAGAGGCGCGCCGTTCGCATCCACCTTCTTCACCGTCGTGGAAACGGAATAACCCGAGCCCGTGGCCTTCAGGTCGCGCTTGCGCGGCAGCTGGATATCGGCCGTGACCGCGGTCGGATCGACGATCTCGCCGCTCTGCGAATACGTCAGCTTGACGCGGCCGAGCGCCGCGCGGACCTTGTCGAGGTCCGTCGGATCGGATGCGGTGGCCTTCGCGGTCACATGGAAGGTTCGATCGACGGTCGGCGCCGACTCCGATGCATCGGCGAGCTTGAACGCCAGATGCGCGGTGATGTCCGCGCTGCGGTCCTCGTCGGCCAGGCGCGTGACCGCGCCGTCGGATGCGACGACGCTCTCATCGGTGGATTCCCATGTCACGGACGTCCATGAGGGAAGAGACAGGCGCAGGAAGAGGTCGCCGCGGGCATCGATGGAAGACGTCTCGTCATCGGCTTCGCCGCCTTCATACCCGACCAGGTTCGACGCGACGAGCTTCTTGGCGGCCAGGGCTTCGAGATCGGCCGCGACCTTGTCCATATCCCAACGGATCTTCGGGCTGCACGTCCAGGTCTCGGTCGTCGCGCCCGAGGAGACCTCGAACGTGACGCGCGGCGATCCGAATCCCGCAGGCGTGCGGGACGGATCCTCGTAGTAATAGGAGATGGCCCCGTTCGAGTCGCCGGCATCCGCCGAGACGGATGCGCCTCCCTTGGCGGAACCGCAGGTCGCAACGCGCACCGTTGCATCAGGGAAGCCGAGTTCGGCGAGCTTCGACACGACCATGGCGTTCATGTTCGCGTCGGTGCCGAAGACGGGCGCGGGAACGTATCCCGCATCGCGTAGCGCCGCGACGGCGGCCTTCGCGGAATCGGCCGCGATGACCGGCCCCGCCGATGCGGACTTCTCGTTATAGCCGCCCGCCGTGGCCGTGACTTTGAGGGTCGCGCCCTCCCAGTCGGATCGGACGACGAGCGTCTTTCCCGTCTGCCCTGCGATCTCCTCGAATTCGGACGAGTCTGCGCGTTTCACGTACCACCGGTAGCTCATGGCCGTTTCGTCAGGCAGCGCGCCTCCCGAGAGACGGGCCTGGGCCGTCAGCGTGTCGCCCGTGGCGACGACGCTCTTGCCGTTCGGCTTCTCGATATCGAGCCGCGCGAGACGCAGCGAGCCCTTGGGCATGATGGGGCCCATGGTGAACGAGACCTCGTTCGCGCCCGCCGACGCGACGATGCGCAGGAACTTGCCGTTCGCCGAGCCGTCGTCCGGGATGGCGACGGATGGCGACGTCCCGAGCGATGCGCCCGTCGTCGCCGTCGGCGAATCGACGAGCATCCACGCATAGGTCGCCTTGGAGGCATCGACCGCGGTCCCGTTCGACGCCGTCGCGGCGCTCGAGCCCCCCGTGAAGGCGACCGCACCGATCGTGTCGCCCGGATTGATGATCGCGTCGACGTCGCCGCTTATCTTGGTCGCGCCGCGATGCATCTCGACGCGGCTCAGGAACGCCGCGCCCTGGGGCGCCAGCGGACCGACGCCCGATGCATCCTGGGTTTCCCATGCCGATTCGTCCGAAGCATGCACGCGCACGTACATGCCCGAAAGATCGATGCCGCCCGCCGTCCCCGCCTCGGGTATCGCGAACGTAGCGCCCGTGGCGCCGGGAATGTCCTTGTACCCCCACGTGTCGTGCGAGGAGTACTGCCATTGGAAGGTGACGCCTTCGGTCAGGAGCTTCTTCGAGGAATCGTACGCATACGCCTTGAGCGTGGCGCCGAATTCGGCCTTGGGAGCGACGCCCTCGCCGGCTGCGTCGTATACCGCGACGCTCGAAATATCGACATCCGTCGAGGCGCCGGGTTCGTCGTCGTCGCCTCCCCAATCGCCATCGTCGTCGCCCCAGCCTGCAGGTTTGGCGACAGCCGAAGGCTCGGAAGCGTCCGGAGCGTCCGCGGAAGGCGCCGCTTCGGGATCTGGGTCGGAAACGGGGTTCGCAGACGGTTCGTCGACGGCCGAAGCGTCCGCCTCTGCCTCAGGTTCCACCGCAGCCGCATGGCTCTCGGCATCCGATGCGCTTCCCGCAGGCTCGGGCGCCGCAGCGGATGACGGCCCTTCAGCGGAATCTTCGATGGCGGAGGACGGCCCGTCCTGCTCGGCAGCGGCTTTTTCGACCTCGTCCGCCCAAGACGGCATCGGGCAGAGGGAGACGGCGAGAACCACGGACGCGAGCACCGCGATCACGCGATCGGGAATGCTCGCAAGCATCACCTCGGGGGTGCCGTCTGCCGCCGAGAGGCGAACGCGACGAGAGAAGGCTCCGGACATGGGAGGCACCTTTCTTCCAGGGCTCTGAATATCGATGGACAGGCATTCCGACTTGTCGTCATCCGGAAACGGCGCGCGCCCGATCAGCGCACGCATCGACTCATTCCCGTCGGATTCACGGTTACTGGCATAGCCGGGGAATCCCACCCCGATTTCCCCAAGCGCGCCTGCGCGCGCCCGCGTGTCGCCACGCATCCATCATGGCCATACATATGTATGCGGATTGTACCATGCAGCTAGGACAGCAGCGCCTTCACGCCGATGGCTACGAGAACGAGACCGCCCGCCATCTGGGCACGGTCGCCGAGCACGATGCCGAAGCGCCGCCCGATGCGCAATGCCGCGAGGCAGACGAGAAACGTGGCGGCGGCGATGATGAGAGACGACGACAGGATGTCGGCGCCGACGGCGCGCAGGCTCACGCCCACGGCGAAGGCATCCATCGAAAGGGCGATGCCGAGAAGGATGATGTCGAACGGACCCATGGGCTACCCGAACAATGCAGCCGCGAAAGAGACGGCCGGGACGAGAGCGATGGGCACGAAGGCGGCAGGAAGGAAGTTCGCGGCGTTGATCTCGGTGATCTTGAGCATGTTGAACCCGACGGCGAGCAGAAGCAACGACCCGACGCACACCATCTGCGCGATGACGGCGTCGGACAGCAAAGGGGCGATGAAGCTGGCGCCGAGGCTCAGCAGCGCCTCATAGACGAAGACCGATAGTCCCGAAAACGGCACGCCGATACCGAGCGTGGTGGCCATGACCATCACGACTACGGCATCGATCAGAGCCTTCGCGAACAGCGTCGTGTGATCGAGCTGCAGGCCGCTTTGCAGGGATCCGACGATCGCCATCGCGCCCACGCAGATGAACAGCGAGGACGTGACGAAGCCCTCGGAAAAGCTCCCGAGCGACGAGGTTCCGGATGCGGCGCGCGTCAGCCGATCCTGAGCCCAATCGCCCAGGCGGCGAATCCAGCCGTCGATTCCGACGAGATAGCCGAGAATGCCCCCTGCGATCATCGAGAGCACGACGACGATGATATCGCCGCCCTTCGCCATCCCCGAGATGGCGACCAAGAGCACGACGAGCCCCATGCCCTGCATGAGGAAATCGCCGAGCCGTGTCGACACGCGGCTCTTGAACGCAAGCCCTATCGTTCCTCCGGCGACGGTCGCAATACCGTTGACCAGCGCTCCCAGAATGACCATGCGCGTCCCGAGCCCCCCTTCGCATGAAGATTCTGACATCCCGTTTACATCGCGCAAACGCGAGGCTTTCGCATTGCGCGCCAGAAAATAATAACGGTTGAGACGTGCGATAGTGTGTCTCGCACAAGAAAGGCGGACGACATGGCTCAGACATCGCAGAGCACAGGCTATGAGGCCTACGTCATAAATCCTGACGGCACCACGACGGAGACCACGGTCTCCTATGCCGACGCGCCGTCATCATCCGCTTCCGCGCCGCGCGGCTTCGAGGTGGGCACGCCCTTCCCGGGATTCGCATACGTGCGGACCGAAGGCGCGGAGGGCACACGTCAATATGCGGGCTCTGCGGTGAACGCGGCACCTGCGCCGAAACTTCATATCGGCCGCAGGCTGGCCGGGCTCGTCGTCGCCGCCATCGGCGTGCCGCTGCTCATCCTTCCCGGACCGGGCCTCCTCCTCATCGGCATCGGCCTGGCCATGGCCATCGCGCCGTAGAATCTCGCCACCCCTTCTGCACGGGACCGCCTCAATCCCGTTACGCAGCATATCCTCCTTGCAAGAGCCCCGACGCCCGCCCTGGCGCCGGGG
>NZ_ALNO01000004.1:0-66420 GCF_000293015.1 Slackia sp. CM382 | reverse complement strand
CCCCAACCCAACCCCAACCCCAACCCCAACCCCAACCCTGATCCTCAGACTCCGGGCACGACCGATAAGGCGCACGACAAGGCGAAGCCTTCCGATAAGAAGTCGACGGATGTTCAGTCCACATCCAAGGACAAGGTCATACCCCGGACCGGCGAAGCCAACTATGCGCTCGGCGTGGGCATCGTCGCGATCATCGCGCTTGCGGTCTTGGCATTCGCCATCATCCGTCGCAGAAACAAGCATTAGGCGAAGGGTCCATGCGGCCCAGGTAGGCCGATAGGTCGCATCGAACGCTGAAAGGGTGCAGCTCGTAGGGTCTGCACCCTTTTTTCTGCAGGAAAGCGATTCGTTGAAGCGCTGCTCATCGCCATGCTCGCAATGCCGATGTCCCCTGCCTATTCTCTTCGAAGCTCATGCAGCGTCGCGTCGTGAGGCGGCCGGCGATGCGCCGCTGCTATGCAGTGCGCGTTGCGAGCAGGTTATGGAGGTATCCCTCGCGCACGCCTGACTTCGAGACGGCTATGGATCGGGCGCCTGAACGTTCGAATACGGCCCTCAGGATGGCCGTGCCCGGTGTGAGCGAATGGATGCGGGCGGGTTCGACGGCGAGGATCGCCCGGGCATAGCTCCCAGGCTCTTCGGTCGCGTAGCTCAGGAGGTCGTCGAGCTGCGCAGCCGTGAACGTTGCTGCATCGGTTCCCTCTGCGCGAAACGCGATGACGCGCGCGGCGTTGCGGATGGTGCCGCCCGTTCCGAATAGACGCGGAACCCGGGGGATTTCGAATCCTGATTCGTCGAGCGCGCGGAGGAACGCGCGCGTGCAGGCAGCGAGTTCGTCGGCATTCGGAATGATGCCGGCTACGTGGGCGTTCCAGAGCGAGAGCGATCCTGCGGAAATGCTGCAGCAGCGCACGACGTTTCCATCCTTGACATAGGTGAGCTCGGTCGAGCCGCCGCCGATATCCACGGCCATGCCGTCGGTCGCATCGAGCTCGGCTTTTATGCCCATGAACCCGAATTCGGCTTCCTGTCGGGCGCTGAGGATGTCTATGCGCGCGCCCACGCGCTCCGCAAGCGTATGCGTCGCCTCTGCGGAGTTTCTGCAGTTGCGCAGGGCCGCCGTGGCGAAGAGCCTGATGTCTTGGCAACCCATGAGGCGCGCATGCTGCATCTGGTTCGCGATGGCCTTGGCTGCGGCCTTGATGCCCCTCTCGGTCATGATGCCGTCGCGCACGTACGCGGACAGCCCGACCGATTTCTTCTCGGTGAAAGTCTTCACGGGCGCGGCCTCAGAGCGGTCAGGAAGCGCATACGTGCAGAGCCTGATGGTGTTCGAACCGATATCGATGATGCCGATCTGGGGCTGTTTCACAGTGAAGGGCCTTTCATGAGAGTCGGTGCGTTCGTTTCCTTTAGTTCGCGAGCGCGTCATGCACGCAGTGCTTCAGTTCAGGAAGCACGTCGGCCTCGAACCAGGGATTCTTCTTCATCCAGATCTGATTGCGGGGCGAGGGATGCACGAGCGGGAAGAAATCGGGAAGATATGCGGCATGGTTGCGCACGACATCCGTCAGACTCGTGGAAGATTTGAGCCTGAGGTACGTGCGTGTCGCGTAGCGTCCGACGAGCACGGTCAGCCTGATATCGGACATGAGCGCGAACAGCTTCGGATGCCACTTCTCCGCGAATCCCTTGCGGGGAGGCAGATCGCCCGACTTTCCGGATCCGGGAAAATAGAAGTCCATGGGGATGATGGCGATCTTCTCGGGGTCGTAGAACGTGTCACGGTCGATGCCGAGCCAGTCGCGCAGCCTATCGCCGCTGCGATCGTTCCAGGGTATGCGTGCCTCTTGCGCCACGCGCCCCGGGGCCTGTCCGATAATCGCGATGCGCGCGCCGGATGCGGCTGCGTAGAGCGGGTCGATGCCCTGGCTCGTGAACGTCGCGTTCTGCTCGTCGGCGCGGATGGCGTCGAAGATGCTCTGGAATTCTTCCTGCATGGCTGCCTTCTTCCTCGCGGAGTTCATAGGATCCGTGCATGGCAACCGCCGTGCGTCATGCACGCTCGAAGTTCGCATGGATTCCTGATGCTTAAGGTACTCCTCGGTCGTGAACGCCCTGTGGGCTTTATCGGATTCGCCGCGCGCTGCGAATCCGATTACTGGTCCGTCCCCGCGTTCATGAACGCGACGCCTGCGATGATGAGCACGATGCCGAGCGCCATAATCGCCGTCATCGGCTCTCCGAAGGCGAAGAATCCGATGACGGCGGTTCCGATGGTGCCGATGCCGCCCCAGACCCCGTAGGCGAGCCCGAGCGGAAGGTCGCGCAGCGCGACGGAGAACGCGGTGAAGCAGATCGAATACGCGACGATCACCCCAAGCACGAAGATAGGCTGGGTGAAGCCCTCCGAAAGCTTGATGCAGGTGGTGCCGCAGAGCTCCAGGCCGATGGCCGCTGCGAGCAGAAGCCAGCTTTTTTCGCGCGCCTTCGTCTCTTCTTTCGTCCGAACCATCGTTACGCCCCCATTCTCAAGAGCGCGACGCCGACGATGATGAGCGTCATGCCAAGCACTTTCTTCCAGGTGAAAAGCTCTTTCCAGATAATGCGTCCGACGATGGCGGTCAATACGATGGACACGCCGGTCCAGATCGCATAGGTGAGTCCGAGCGGCAGTTCGGCCAGCACATGCGACATGAGGTAGAACGAAACGAGGTAGCCGACGGCGATGCCGACGATCCAGGCTTTCTTGCGGAAGCCGTCCGAGAGCTTCATCGACGTGTCCGCGAAGGTTTCGAATATGACCGATCCTGCGAGCATGAGCCAAGCCATGCGTATGTTCCTGCTTTCGAAGCGATGCGTACGTATTCCATCCACTATAACGAATCGGCTGCAGATGAAAGGGCGCGCCGATGGCGACACTATGATGCCCACAGCGCAAACACCCGAACGAAAGGACTCTTCATGATCACCACTACCACGCCTTCGGTCGAAGGGTATAGGGTTACGGGATACTACGGCGTCGTCTTCGGCGAAGTCATTACCGGCGTGAACTTCCTCAAGGATTTCGGCGCGGGCATTCGCGACATCATCGGCGGCAGGTCTGCCGGATACGAGAACGAGCTGATGGGCGCGCGCACGGAAGCTCTGCATGAGATGGAGCGACGTGCCGCCGCCATGGGCGCGCATGCGATCGTCGGCGTGGACGTCGACTACGAGGTTCTGGGTGCGAGCAACAACATGCTCATGGTGACCGTGAGCGGAACCGCCGTCACGCTCGAGGCGCTGTAGCATCGAGCTCCTCGCGCCTCATTTCTTTTACGCCCTTTCGCGCGAGAGGCTGATGTGCAAGGAGCGGATCGGGTACGCTGCCGACCCGCTCCTCACGTGCATGCGCGCGTGTAACACGAGAGGTGTCTGCTACCGCACCTTCCAACCTTGCGCGCGCTGGCGGTCGCTCCAGAAGCTGCGGTAACGCCCCTCTTGGGCGAGCAGTTCCTCATGGGAGCCGAGCTGCGTGACGCGTCCGTTCTCCAGCATGGCGATCTGATCGGCTTCGGCGATGGTCGAAAGCCGGTGCGCGATGACGACGACCGTCCGGTCGCGCGCAAGCTCGTGCATGGCATCCACGATCGCAGCTTCGTTCTCCGCGTCGAGCGCCGCGGTCGCTTCATCGAAAAGCACGATGGGCGCGTCTTTGAGCAGGGCCCGGGCGATCGACACGCGCTGACGCTCGCCGCCCGACAAGCGTCCGCCGCCTTCGCCGACGCGTGTGCCCCATCCGTCCTCCAGACGCTCTGCGACCTGGTCGAGTCGTGCGATGCGCGCGGCACGGCGGACCTGTTCGTCGGTCGCATCAGGCTGTCCGAAGCGGACGTTGTCCTCTATCGTTCCGTCGAATAGGTATACGTCCTGGAATACAAGCGAGATCATGCCGAGCAGCTCGTCGACCGCCATATCCCGCACATCTACACCGCCGATGCGCACCGCTCCTGCATCGACGTCCCAGAATCGTGCGATAAGCCTGGTCAGTGTCGTCTTTCCTGATCCCGATGGACCGACGAGGGCGGTCAGCCGTCCTTCGGGGCAGGAAAGCGTCACGCCGTCTATGACCCGACGCGCCCCATCGTAGGAGAAGCGCACGTCGTCGAATTCGATCGACGCGCCCGTCGGCCTTTTCGGATCGGAGGTCTCGGGCAGGGGCTTCGCAGCCAGGATCTTCTCGGATGCGTCTATGGCGTTCTGGCATACGTTGAGGGCCATGGCCTGGCTTGCCGCCTTATGGAGCGCATCGGTCGAGCGCAGCGCAAGCACGATCACGAAGAGATACTCGACCGGCGTCACGGCTTCGATCGCCAGCAGCATCGTCGCGCAGAGGAACGTAAGCCCGAACGACGCATAGACGAGCAGCGTGTGAACGGTTATGGGCTTCTGAGTCATTTCAAGCGTGCGCACCGTGGTCTCGTGGTCGCGGGAGATATCGTCCTCAAGGGCTTGCCAGCCGTTTCGAGCCGTGCCCGTCGCACGCAGGATCGGCTGCGCCCGAACGAATTCGAGCACGCGTCCCGCCAAATGCGCGTTCGACCGCTCCTCTTCGGCATGTCCCGCGCCTGCGGCGCCGGCCATCTTCTTCGACCAGACGTACAGCGCAGGCATGAGCGCGATATAGGCGAGGAAGACGCGCCAATCCACAGCAAGGAAGAGCGTGGCGATGCAGGTCGGCACGACGACTGCGATCACGAGCTGCTTCAGGAAGATGCCCGGCAAATTCATGATCATCTGGAGATCGCGCTCGAGCAGGGCGGCGAGCTCGCCTGCGCGTCCGGCGGCGAACCATCCGAGCGGAAGCTTCACGATATGGTCGCCCAAGCGTTCCTGGATGCTGCGCAGGATCACGACATCGCCGATCATGTATCCGTGGTTTTCGGAAAGGTAGTTCGCGACGGCGCAGGCGATGCCTGCAACGCACGCGACGACCGACCAGACGAAGGCTTCATGGCCATCGCCTTCGTACAGGGCTTGAAGCAACGGGAGGAGCGCGGCGTACACGCCGCCTTCGAGCACGCCGCAGATCACGAAGTACACGACCTGCGCCTTGATGCCCGTCGAGCGTCCGGCGAGCCTGTCTATCCTATCGACGATCATAGCGCCGCCTCCTCGGTGTCGTGTGCGTGGAATGCATTGACCTGCTGCGTCTGCCAGAGCTTCGCATATCGTCCGTTCGCCTGGAGCAGCTCGTCGTGTCGCCCGGATTCTATGACGCGGCCGTTTTCCAGAACGAGCGTCTGATCGGCTCCCGTCACGGTGTTGAGCCTGTGGGCGATAACGACCGTGGTCCGTCCGTGCGACAGGCGGCTGAGCGCCGTCTGGATCGCGGTTTCGTTCTCGGGATCGGCGTGTGCGGTGGCCTCGTCCAGCACGAGCACGGGCGCATCCTGCAGAATCGCGCGCGCAATGGCGATGCGTTGGGCTTCGCCGCCGGAGAGGTTGCAGTCGGCCGATCCGATGACGGAGTCGTATCCCTGGGGGAACGAAAGGATCCGCTCGTGAATCTGCGCGGCCTTCGCGGCTTCGATCATCTCATCGTCCGTCGCATCGGGGCAGGAGAGCTTGATGTTGTCGCGGATGCTGAGCGATAGCAGCATGCTTTCCTGAAAGACGATCGCCACCTGCGAGAGAAGCGATTGGGAGGATACATCGCGCAGGTCATGCCCGCCGAGCCGCACGGAACCCGAAGTCGGATCCCAGAAGCGGGGTATGAGGCGCGCGAACGTCGTCTTTCCGCTGCCCGAATCGCCTACCAGGGCGCAGATGGTTCCCGGCGCGATGCGTGCGTTCACATGATCGAGCGCGAGGCGGGCGCTTTCTCCGTAGGAGAACGAGGTCTCGTCGAAGGCGACGTCGAGATCCGAGCCGGGAAGCCGTTCGGCCTTCTCCGTCTCGGGAAGCTGTTCGGCGGAGAGGACCCGCGCGATGTGCTCGAGGTTCTGCTTCGCCGTGCGCAGGAATCCCATGCCTGAAGCCAAGGTCACGAGCCCCATGGGTATGCTCGGTCCCAGCACGAGGAAGGGAACGCAGTCGGCGAAATCGAACCATCCTTTCGCGACGAAGAGGCTGCTCGCAAGTCCGAGGAATGCGAGCACGGTTCCTGGCGAGGCGAATCCGCCCAGCATGCTGAAGGGGCCAGCGGTCACCTTCGTCCATTCGAACGTGACGTCGGTCAGCTCTTCGACCGCATCGCGGTAGCGGGATCCGGCCTCTCGCGCGCTGCCGAACGTCTTCACGACCTCGATGCCGTCCGCTATTTCGACGATTGCGGACGAAAGCTCGACGTTGGCTTCGCCGTAGCGCGCGGCAAGCGTCTTGTAGTCGCGCATCATGAATGCCATCGATACGACGACGAGCACGGTCATGTAGACCAGGAACACAAGCGCCATGCGCCAGTCGGCGACGAAGAGGATGACGAGGGGGATGAGCGGCGAAAGCACGGCCTTCACGATTTCTGTCGGAGCATGCCCGATGGTTTGGTGCATGCCGAGGATGTCGTCGGAAACCGCCTGCTTGACCTCGCTTGAGCTGCGGTCGTCGAACCATCCGAGCGGGAGCTTGGAGAAGTGGTCGAGCAGGACATGGCGCGCGTGGACGCGGAAGTCGGCATCGGCCTTGTGGCAGATGCCGGTGCCGCCGCCGAAGAGCATGCGGTCGGCTGCCGCGAATACGATGGCCGCGACGACCATGAGGGCGAGCGTGCCTGCGGAGGGCATGGCGTCGCGCAGGGCGGCTTGGGCTATGGCGATGGCTATCAGGTAGGGGACGAATCCGCAGGCCGCCGACAGCGCCGACATGACCATGCCTTGGATGATGAGCGGATGAGCCGGTTCGGTGAGTTGCAGGTAGAGGCTCTTCAGGCGCGCGCTCCTCTCCTTCTTGGCCTGTGCGTCCTCCTGCCCGGTTCTCGTGCGGTCGTTGTCGACTTCAGTGGATGCTGACATGGGCCGATCTCCTTTCGGTTACTCGAGTTCGAAGATATGCGTGCAGCATCGCCCGATGAATTCATTGTCGTGCGTCACGACGATGATCGCTCGGCCTTCGCGTGCGGCGGTTTCGAGCGCGCCCGCGACGACCTCCATATTGAGGGCGTCGAGTCCGCTCGTCGGTTCGTCGAATACGAGCACGGTACGGTCGGACATAAGGCCGCAGGCTATCGAGAGGCGCTGCTTCTGTCCGCCCGAAAGCGTCGCGGGGTGCTGCTCGCGTAACTCCCAAAGATCCAGGTCGTGCAGGATTCCTCGGGCGCGGTTCTTATGCGTTTCATCAGGCTTGACCAAAAGCATGGCTTCCTCCTTCACGCTCGGGGTGAAGAACTCGGCCTTGACGTCGTTGGGGCCGAACCACACACGGCGGCGCAGGTCGCGATACGAGCAGGTCCGGCCATGCACGCGGATGGAACCCGCCCGCGCCTTCTTCAGCCCGCCCAAGATTCGTGCGAGCGTCGTCTTGCCTGCGCCGTTCTTGCCGGTCAAGGCAACGATTTGTCCTGCCTCGACGGTAAGCGACACGTCTTCGAAAATGCGGTTCGACCGGTAGGCGGCGCGCAAGCCGCGTATTTCGAGCGCAGGGGGTTCCGTCGCATCTGAAAGCTTCGTCGCGGACTCGTTCGGGTGCGGCAGCTTCGGCCGCGCGGTCCTCCTCGGGGCGCGCAAACCCCAGGACATTCTCAGGTCGTCGGGTGCTGCGAAGACATCGGTGCGGGAAAGCTCCTGCTCTATCCGTCCGTCACGCACGAGGAGGAACCTGTCCGCGACATCCATGAGGTAAGCCAGGCGATGCTCCGCGATCACCATGGACAATCCTTCCGCCTTGAGCCTTGCAAGTGTGCGCCCTAGATGGACGGCCGCTTCCTCATCCAGGTTCGACGATGGCTCGTCCATGGCCAAAAGCTGCGGCCGCGGTCCGAGGGCCGATGCGATGGCGACCTTCTGCTTCTGTCCGCTCGAAAGGCTGTCATTGGGAATCTTCCTCAGGCTGTCAAGGGAAAACGCGGAGATGGCCTGATCGGTCGCCGCCACGACCCGCTCGTGATCGTAGCCGAGGTTCTCGCAGGTGAAGGCGACCTCTCCTGCGAGCTGACTTGAAAAGAACTGCGACGACGGGTCTTGGAACACGCTGCCGACCCGTTCCGCGCGCTCCCACTGCTCGAGGTCGGTCGCATCGCATTCGCCGAGCGTCACCACGCCTTCGGTCGTTCCCTTGCAGTAGCTGCCGGCAAGACCGTTGATCACACGGACGAGCGTGGTCTTTCCGCTGCCCGAGGGCCCGCAGAGCACGACGCATTCACCCGAGGCCACGGAAAGCGACACGTCATGGACGGTTTCCGGCGCGTTCTTGTACGCGAACGAAACGTTGCGCAGAGATGCGGCGGTCGCGCGCGCCTCGTGCGGCACCGTGCGGTGCAGGGTCGTACGCGATGTCGCGCCGGCCGTCATGCGAGCGTTCCGTTCGCGACGACAACGCCTATGCAGAGGGCAGCGGCGCCTATGGCGCAGGTCGCATCCATGAGGCGCAGGGGCTGCGCGTAATAGCTCGTGCGCGCCATGGGCGCCTCGGCGGCGCGCGTCACGGCCGAGGACGAGAGCTGATCGGCGCTGCTGATCAAGGAAAGCAATATGGGCACCATGACGTATTCATACGTATCGATCGGGTTCGCGACCATCCGGCGTGCCGTAGCAAGCCCCCGCTTGCGCAAGGCGTCGCGCAAAAGGCGCCAGGTTGCAGCGAAGGTGGGGAAGAAACGCAGGAACACGAGCGTGCCGAGGATGATCTTCTTGGGGCAGCGAATGCGCGCGAGTGCGGCGCTGATGAGGCCAGGCGGCGTCATGAAGAGGACGCATACGGCCCCCATCACGGAAAACACGCTCCACATCTGATTGATCTGTATGGGCGACAGGATGAAGGGACGCACGCCCCAGATCGTATAGGCAGCGTATACGGGGCCTATGACGGCGAGGTACGCGAGCATTCCGACGGCCATTCGTTTTTGGCGCGCCAAAACCATATAGGCGATCATGGAAAGGTTCAGCGCGAGCATCGGAAGGATCCTAAGATGTTGCGACGCCGTTGCGATGGCGAGCGCGAGCACGAGGACCTTCGTCGGAACGGAGAGCCCGGTGTCGCGGTCCGTGATATGCATGCGGCTTCCCTCGATCGTCCTAGAGCGCGCCGGCGCGCGAGAAATGCCTCTTCGTGAGGACGCGCCCGACGAGGCTTCCCAAGAACCCTGCGATCATCGTGATCACGAATATGGCGGCGATCCAGACGGGGTCGCTGTAGAAATGCAGGAACGTATCGACCCATGCCTGGTCGACGCCGCGATTCGCAACCGTCTGCTCTATATAGGCATCCATGCTGCCCAGGTAGGGCACGAGGGTCGAAAGCAGGTACAGACCGCTGAATACGGTCCAGGCTGCGGTGATCCACCAGGGATTCTGTCGCTGGGACCCGGTGCGCAGGAAGACGGCGTCGATCGCAATGCCGCCTGCGACGTAAAACGGGATCAGATAGAGGAAGTTGCCTGCGACGCAGAAGAGCAGCATGGCCATCAAGCAGAAGACGAGGGTGCTGCCGAATCTGTTGACGCGCATGGTCATGAGCATGAAGACCGGGGCGGCGAGGAATACCCCGCATGCTCCCGAGGCGACCATTTGGAAATTCGTGTCGAAAAGCGTGAGCATCGCGCCGACGAACATGATGACGATCGTGAGCGCGCTGAGAAGCACGGCCGTCACGACTTCGCGCACGCCCCACTTCTCGAAGATCGTGCGCCTGCCCCGTTCGAGATGCTCCTTCTCGTCTGCCATGGATGAGCTCCTTTTAAAAATTAGACATAGGTAACTTTTAAGGATACTACCTCATGGATATATGAGAATGAAGCATAGAACGATGTTATTTCGGTGTGGGGCCGTAGAGCGGCTAAGCTATCCAGAATCCTGCGATGCCGCAGATGACGGCGACGGCGATGCCTGCGATGACATCCTTCGGGTAATGCACGCCGCCGACGACGCGGACGGCCGCCATGAAGACGCTCGCGGCCAAGAGCGCGCTTCCGACCGCGGGCATCCACGCCATCCAGGTCATCGCGATCATCGCCATCGAGAATGCGTGCCTGCTGGGAAACGATCGGCCCTTCGTGTCCTTATTAATGATCGGATCGATGCCGTCTTTCTCGTAAGGGCGCGGTGCGTCCAGTACGCGGCGGAGAAGGCTTACGGCGACGAAGGCCGCGGCAGGAATGGCCACGGCCCGAACCAGAAGAGGGCTTCCCGTTGCGGCGAGCAGAATGACGAGCAGGGGATAGGCGATGTATCCTACTGCTGTGAGCAGGGAATTCGCATGAAGGACGAGGGATTTCGCCCGAGGATCGCGACGCAGCGGCTCGCTCATCCTTCGGTATTGCTCGGCGTACATGCGGCTCCCCTCCTTCACCTTCGTTGTATGGGCGGATCCTTATGCAGGCAATTACGGTTTTATACGATATGAAACGTATCTGAAACGCAAAGTGCCTGATGGCGGATATTATAGAATATCTTCGTATACATTCTTGACGCTTCGGCCCCGGGCGGGCCGCTGTGCGCGCCAAGAGCGGGGCAGAGGGACGAGCTATGGGATTCGAACAGCTTTTCGCAATCGTGGTCTTCGTGGTGGCCATGATCCTCATCATGTCCGAGAAGGTGCATCGTACGGTGGTCGCGCTTTCGGGCGCGATGCTGCTCATCATCTTCCATGTGATGGATTTCGATACCGCCATCGGGCATATCGATTACAACACGCTCGGCGTGCTGTTCGGCATGATGCTGTTCGTGGCCGTCGTGCGGCAATCGGGCCTGTTCGAATTCCTGGCCATCAAGACGGCGAAGATCGCGAAGGGCGATCCGTGGCGCATCATGCTGCTCTTCGCGCTTCTGACCGCCGTGCTTTCGGCGTTCCTCGACAACGTGACGACGGTGCTGCTCATTGGCCCGATGACGCTTACCATCTGCGAGATCCTCGAGATCGATCCGATCCCGTTCTTCTATATCGAGATCATGTCTTCGAACATCGGCGGCACAGCGACCCTTATCGGCGATCCTCCGAACATCATGCTCGGCAGCGCCGCCGGCTACACCTTCGCCGACTTCATCGCCTACGATGCACCGGTGGTGCTGGTCATCATGGCGGCCCTTATCGTGTCGTTCTACGTTATGTTCGGCCGCAAGATGAGCGTGTCCGCCGAGAAGGAACGCGAGGTCATGGAACTCGAACCGGCGTTCGAGGACGTGCACCTGATGAAGCTGTCGATCGGCATCCTCATGCTCGTCGTCGTCGGATTCATGGTGCATGGCCAGCTGGGCATCGAGTCGTCGGTCGTGGCCATCACGGCGGCCGCGCTGATCCTGCTTCTGTCGCGTTCCGATGTGACCAAGGCGCTGCATGGCGTCGAATGGACCACGCTCGCGTTCTTCGCAGGCCTGTTCATCATCGTCGGCGGCATGGTGGAGACGGGCACGATATCCGCGCTTGCCAACGGCCTGATCGACGTGACGGGCGGCAATGTGTTCCTGACCATGATCGTGCTGGTCTTCGCTTCGGCGGTCGTCTCCTCGTTCCTCGATAACATTCCGTTCGTGGCGACGATGATCCCCATCCTGCTTGCCATGGAAGGCACCGGCATGGACGTCACGCCGTTGTGGTGGGCGGTTTCGCTCGGCGCATGCCTCGGCGGCAACGGCACGCTCATCGGCGCGTCCGCGAATGTGGTGCTGTCCGATATCTCCGCGAAGCACGGGCATGCGATCACCTTCATGCAGTATTTGAAGATCGGGTTCCCGATGATGGTCATGTCCGTTGCGATTGCGGCGATCTACCTGGTCATGCGCTTCCCGGCATAAGGAGCGGGCGTTCGGTTCGCCTACCGGATGGCCGACGCGCGCCGGGTTCGCTTATCGCCTCGCCAGAAGCTCGCTTAGCCGTTCTTGATGGGCGGGCGTGAGCCTCAGCCCCGTCTCGATATATGCCTCGAGCGTGCCGAAGGTGCGTTCCGCCTCGTCGAAAAACGCGTCAAGATAGCCTTTGCGCGCCTCGAGGAACGAATCGAGGATTTCCGTTTCTTCGGGAGACATTCCCAGGGAAAGGCGATCCCGTTCGGCGGCGATTTCCCGGGCGTTCACCCGATTGGCATCGAGGTAGTCGGCGAGGATATCATCGTACGAAGCGCCGGCGACGTAGAGCGCGACGGCGCTGAGCACGCCCGTGCGGTCCTTCCCGTTCACGCAATGGACGAGAGCGGGCGTCCCTTCGGCGGCTATCGATCGCAGGGCATATCCGATCAGGGGATACTCACGTGCATAACGTCGGTAGTTCGCGCTCATGCGTTCTCCGGGCGCCCCGTACCGCCCGATCGTGCCGGCAATCAGGCGCTTGCCGGCATCTTTTCTCCGCGATTCCGACGGCTCGAGCGTGATAGACCGCACATGCACGATGCAGGGATCGGCGGACGACGCGACCTCGTGGACCGTGCGGATGTCGTAGATAGACCGTACGCCGAGGCGTTCGGATATGAAAATCGCGTCTTCGTGCGAAAGTCCGTCCAGCGCGGCGCTCCGGAAGAGCTTCGCGCCGTAGAGCGCGCCTCCGCCGACGGCTCTGAGGTGAAACGGTCCGTATTCGCGGATCAGCGTGCCGCGTTCGTGCACGGTGAACGCGAAGTTCGTGGTGACGAGGGAAGGCGTGCCGTTCGAGCCGACTCCGCGCGCCCTGAGCACGAACGTCCCTGCGCTTGTCGGCGTGTGCTCGAAGCTCCATCGCACGCCGCGATCCGGGTCGGTCCCGACTACCGGATAGGCCGTCCAGCTTTTCCCGTCGTCAAGGGAGAACTGCACGGCCGATACGCCGCGTTCCAGCTCGTCCACGTATCCGGAGAACACGATGGGCTCGTCGACGAAATAGAGCGCTGCATTGTCGGTGTATTCGGTCATGACGCGTGAGGTCCTCCTCGATCGCGGGCGCTGAATCGAACACGCATGCCGAGGCCCACGGCACGGGGCGTTCGCCCCCGACGGCCGCGTCCGGCGGTTGCGTCGTAGGCGGCGCTTGCGTTCCATGCATAGCAAGATACCAGTTCCCGACCGCTTCCGCGCATTCGGCCCATCCGAATCGTTACGAATGCGCGGTCGATGCAGATAGCGGCATGAATCAATTGCACCCTTTGTTTTTTCTTGACTTGACCTGGACGTCAAAGTTTATGGTGCTCGCGGGGAAAAGGGACGACGAATAAAGGAGGAATTATGGGAAAGCGATGGCGCATCGTTTCCGTTGCCGCTATCACCTGCGTCCTGTCCCTGTTGGTCGGATTGAGCGCATGCGGCTCGCCGAAACAGGGGGATGCGGAAACGCAGGGTACGGAGGCGAAGAGCACGACGGCTTTGATGGGGCAGAGCGGCGAGCTCGACGAGAACGGCTTTCCGAAGCCGGCGGTCAGGACGCTCGAAGGCGGCATCCAGATTCAACGCACGCCCGACGAGGCCTATCCGGGAACGCTTGATGGGAGCGTCCCGTACCACACGCCCGAGGTGTACGTTCCCTACAACACGTATTATCTGAAGGCGGACGAGAAGGGGTGCAACGCGTGCCATGCCGACCTGGCGAAGACTATCGATTCCATGCCGTACGACCATCCCGACCTAGAGAATCCGTTCGGCATACAGGTCACGGTTCAGATGTGCATCGACTGCCATACCTACGGAGCCGGCTATCTGACCAACAATAAATCGTTCGGCACGATGGTTCACGGCATCCATAACACATCCCAGAAGGCCGAGTGCTGGAACTGCCACGTGGGAACCGGTTCCGGCGACGGCATGCAGCTATGGGACATCGTCAAACACCAGCAGCTTCGCGGCATCAAGCCGGTCGAGAACGTGAAGGGCGATTTCAGCTTCGATCAGACCAAGACCATTTCCGCCGATGAGATGTTCGACTTCTCCTGGCTGAGCTACGACGGCGACTACGACCGCAAGGCAAAGACGGCTGCGGGCGTCCCGATCGACGAAGATCTGTTCAAGACCTGGACCATCACCTTCTCCGGCGCGGTGGGCAAGGAAGCCACCTACACGCTTCCCGAGCTTATCGAGAAATACGGCAGCGTGCAGGTTCCGCTCACGATGCACTGCACGATGAACCCGGTCGGCGGCCCTCTTATCGGCAATTGCACCTACACAGGCATTCCGCTCAGCAAGATCTTCGCCGACCTGGGCATCAATGACGGGGCTGTCGGATTCACGAGCCTTTCCCCCGACGGCAACGCTGCGAACGTCATGTTCGACGATTTCAAGGAAGGCTACCTGGTCTACGAGATCGACGGGAAGCCCCTTCCTTGGAAGCACGGCTATCCCGTGCAGATGGCCGTTCCCGGCTCCGGTGCTCCGGCGTGGAATAAGAGCGTGTCCGACATCATCGTCAATACCGAGGCGGAACGCGATTCGATGTACGAATGGAACGGATGGCCCAAGGAAGCGGGCGACGGAGAGACCTATACGCCCGCCGGCTGGCCCTACGTCACGAGCAACGGCTTCCTGAACAAGCCTAACGTCGGTATTTTCAACTTCAGCGAAGGCCAGGTCATCAAGACGGGGCAGCCCTATGAGTTCACCGGTTACGCCCATGGCTACGACCGTGAGATAACCGCGGTTGAATTCTCCATGGACGGCGGCGCCACGTGGACGCGCGGAGAGACTCCGGGCACGACGAAAGACAACTGGATCGTTTGGAAGTTCGCCTATACCCCCGAAGAAGACGGCGCAGGCGTGCTGACGGTGCGCTCGGTCGCCGACGACGGCACGGTCACGGATGAGCCCGTCGAGATGCTGTTCAACGCGAAGAGCGAATAGGAGGTAGAGTCATGAGCAAGACGATCAAGACCGTCATGGCGGTCGCCACCACCGGCGCCTTCATTGCTTCAGGCACGCTGACCAGCGCCGCTCTCGCCGATCAGCACATCGATGCCGTCGGCTCGGATTCCGGTATCGCGCAGGATGACGCATCCGCGCGGACCGGCTTCACGCGGGTGAATCGCGCGGTCGAGGGGACGTTTTCCTATAACCAGGACGTGACGTTCTCGAACGCAGAGCTGAGAAAGGCCGTGTTCGAAGGTTCCGACCACCTGTGCGGCTCTGCCGATCAAGAGGAGCTGTCTGCGCAGGAGATCAAGGATATACGCGTGCAGGGCGACGTCGAGCATGCGTTCACGGCGAACATAGCCGATTATGAGAAGAAGGCTCCTGCGAAGCGCGTCATGGGCTGCACCTGTGCAGGCAATCCGAACGACGGCCGCGCAAGCGCGAATGCCGAAGTCGAAGGATTCCTGCTCAAATCGCTGATCGCCGACGCAAAGCCCTCTGCCGACGCCAATACCATCACGTTGTATTCCGCCGATGGCTACAAGGTCGCGCTTCCTCTCAGCTACGTCACCCAGCGCTATTCGATCATCGTGACGGGGATAAACGGCGAAGCCGTTTCCTCGGCGGTGGGCTCGGGCAACCAGCTGTGGCTCGGCAGCGTGTCCGCCCGATACTTCGCGCGTGACATCGTGCGCATCGATATCACGGCGGAGAGCGAGGTCCCCGAGATTCCGCAGAGCCCTGCCGATGTCAACCAACCGAACGTGGGCGTGCTCAGCGCCGAGGTGGCGCAGTGATCGGGACCGTCCTCGGCATGGTGGGGAAGGAGGTCATCCTGAAAGGCTATGCCCAGGACTTCGATTCCGCCATCGATTCGATGCAGTTCTCGAGCGATCTCGGACAGACGTGGACGGAGTATCCTGTGAACCATGTCGATGAAGATTCGAATGTGAACTGGGAATATTCATTCGTTCCCGAGCAGGTCGGCCGATACGAGATTCTTATCCGTGCGGTCGATCGGAACGGCGCGGTGACGCCGGAGCCGGCGCATGCCTACGTGGATGTGCGGGAGGACGTCGAGTTGTGATCGAGGCGCGGTGCCGCGTGTCGGCGGCGCGCTGGAACCATAGAGGGCCCGATGAGAGTCGGGCCCTTTGATTTCACGGCATGTCCAAGGCTGCGGACGGAGTGCCGGCCGTCGCATTCCTGCTCGACCCGTCCCTGCATATGCAGGGACGGGCGCTCGCGAGAAGGAGACGGGCGCCTTCTCGCTTTCGGAATCCTACGCGGTTCGGCTCCGTACGGGAATCTGCAGCTTGTAGAACATCTCTCGGCCCTCGTACAGGAATGCCGGGGTGTCGGCGATGATCTCTCCGAAATAGTCGCCGACGATTTCCAGGTCGTTCTTCTCGGCGAAATCAAGCATTTCGATGATGCCTTGATACTCGCTGTTTTCTCCCTCGGGCGTTTTATAGGAATTCCGGTACATGGTCATGTACGTGTTCTCAGGGATGGTCTCAAGCTTCCCCCTGTAGGAGCCAGGCAATCCGGCGCTCGGAATGAGAATGAACGATTTGTCCACGGAGAAGCTTCCATCCAGGAGGCTTTCCTTTTTGATATGACCTCCTACCAGCGCGAACAACCATACCGGAAAGCCGCTTTCCTTCAGGTGCCGCTTCGTGAGCCGCAGGTTTATCTCCCAGTCCTGGATGACGCGGTCGGCATCGCCGTCGAGAACCCCGGCTCCCGGATGAAGAACCTCGAAGAACAGGGCCGTGCGCTCCTCGATATGTTCGAGGATCACGTGATCGCAGATGGGATGGTCTGCAAGGATGCTGTAGTTCTTCAACATCATTTCGGCGCTCTTCTGCGCCAGGGTCAACCGGTCGATCTCCTCCTGAACGTCGTCGATCCGTTCTCTAAGCGAGGTTTCCCATAGGGATCGGTCACGTTGATGCACCAGGTGCGCGATGTCATCGAGGGAAAAATCCAGACTCCGGAGATGGTGGATCATATCGATGGTCGCGCTTTGCTCGCAGCTGTAATAGCGGTAGCCGGTTTCCTGGTCGATGCGTGCGGGTTTCAGGATTCCCTTTTCATGGTAGATCCTGAGCGCTCGTTCGCTGATGCCGTTCAATTCGGCCATCCGACCGATACTGCATTCCTCCATCGGCGTTCCCCTTTGCCAAACGGAATGGGCTCTGTCCGAATTGCGCATGCTGTGCGAAGCGTTCGGCTTTCCGCATCCGAATCGGATTGCGCACCGAGCCTCCCCCGAGTTCGATCGCTTGCAGCGCCAATTCTCAGTTGATTATTCTACAGGGGCAGATTCGCTTTACGCGTTAAACCTTTCAGCCTGGATTCGTCGGATGGTAGCCATTCTTGCGACGGAGGGATTGCCGATCTTTTCAGTGAAAATATGCCAATCTTTGTAATGAAAAGTTACCAATCTTAGTAGTGAAAAAGCGCCAATCTTTGTAGTAAGATTTAGTTCAAATAATCTAGCAGGCATTATAAAAAGAGGTATCCATGCGGAACTACCGGAAGCGCGTATACGACCAGATTCTTGAAAAAAGGCTTGCAGCCAAGGGTGCGGTGCTTATCGAGGGTCTGAAATGGTGCGGCAAGACGACCACGGCCCAACAGCATGCCAAGAGCATTTTGTATCTGCAGGATCCTCGTGCCAGGGCGCAGAACCTTCGACTTGCGCAGCTTGATCCTAGCCGCCTTCTCGAAGGTTCGGCACCACGATTGATCGACGAATGGCAGGATGCGCCTCAACTCTGGGACGCTGTGCGGTTCGAGGTGGACGAAAGGGGAGAATTCGGTCAGTTCATCCTGACCGGATCGAGCGTCCCGGCGGACATGAGCGAAATGGCGCATTCAGGAACGGGGCGAATCGCCCGCATGCGCATGGGTACGATGTCTTTGTTCGAATCAGGAGAGTCGACGGGCGATGTTTCGCTCGGTCAGTTGTTTTCCGGAAGGGACATGCCTATTGCGTCATGTGAAGACGATCTTGGAGCCATGGCTTTTCTGACTTGTCGCGGCGGATGGCCCGAAAGTATTGACCGACCGTATGATGTGGCTCTTCAACAGGCATTCGATTATCTTGACGCACTGGCTGAAACGGACGTATCCCGCGTTGATGGAGTGAAGCGCAATCCTCTGACAGCCCGAGCGCTCATGCGTTCGTATGCACGCATGAGCGCTTCGCAGGGAACGAGCGTATCCATATTCCAAGATGTAACGGAGAGCGGGCATGACGTAAGTCCGAGCACTCTGAATCAATACCTCGAAGCTCTTTCGCGGCTGTTCGTGACAGACGATTTGCCTGCTTGGAATCCGAACCTCCGTTCCAAGACGGCTATACGAACGTCCGCTACGCGTCATTTCGCCGACCCGTCCATTGCGATCGCGGCGCTGGGAGCTACGCCCGCGGAGCTCTTGGACGATCTGAGTACGTTCGGCCTTATGTTCGAGACCCTCTGCGTTCGCGATCTCAGGGCATATGCTCAGGCTCTGGACGGTGAAGTGATGCATTATCGCGATCGATCGGGGCTTGAGGCGGACGCGGTCGTTCGTCTTCGCAATGGGAAGTATGGGCTTGTGGAAATCAAGCTTGGCGGCTCGGCTCTCATAGAGGAAGGTGCGAAGAGCCTCAAGGCGCTTGCGCAGAAGATAGATATTAAGAAGATGCGCGATCCTTCGTTCCTCATGGTTCTTACGGCTACGGGCGGCTTCAGCTATACGCGCGAAGACGGGGTGCTCGTTGTGCCCGTTCGGACGCTCGGGGTGTAGTCTGGAGCGTATGGCGGGCTGCGCAGCTGCGAGGTTGCGGATTCGCTTGGCATCGGGCTGCTGCCGTATAGCACGCATGACGATGCTGCTAAGCGCCCCCCACTCTTCGTTCTAGTCGGTCTTCCGGTCGCAGTCGCATTCCGCATCGCGGGAATGCCTCCTATCCCTTCGCTCTATCCTGCGCGTCGGGCGGGGAAGACGCCCGCGATGATAGAGCCCGCGCAGCGCGTGCCCTCCGCGTGCCAGATAGTCGGTCAGGTCGCGCGGATCGTCCGAGGTGCTCCAGTTGAACCAGATGCTCGCGTATCGCAGCGCCGTGGTCAGCACGACGCATACGGCCAGTGCGATAAAGTCGTTCATAGAGGCGAGCAGCACAAATGAGAACGAGCCTGCGACGCCCGCCATGCCGTAGAACGATCCTGCCTTGAAGATGGCGGGAACTTCGCCCACGAACACATCGCGCAAGGCGCCTCCTCCCACCGCCGTCACCGCGCCGAGGATGAACGAAACCACAGGTCCGCTGTCGCAGCCGAGCGCCTTGCTCGCGCCCGCTGCGGCGAACAGCCCGACCGAAAGCGTATCTAGGAGGAATACTGCAGGTTCGAGGTTGCGGAAGATGCGTCTGAAATAGAATGCCAGCACGCATACGACTATGCTCGCCAGCACGAGGTACGGATGCTGTGTGAAATAGACGCCTTGGTCTTGGAGGAGCATATCACGCAGGATGCCGCCTCCGAAGCCCGTGATGAGCCCGAGAGAAACGACGCCGATGATGTCGAGCTTGCGGTTGCACGCGAACGTCGCGCCGCCGATGACGCCGACGACCACCGCGAGATAGTCGATAACGGCAGGTGTCAGGCCTCCGTCCGTATCGACGAGCTCGGGAATCAAGGCGGCGAGGAAGTGCTCCAACCGGCGCTCCTTTCGCATGCAAGGCGGAAGTGATGACGATGCGGCGATGATAGCGCGAGTCTGCGCGTTTTTCGAGATGCGAATGCATGCGATTCGTCGTGCGGGCTGCTTCGTTTTCGACCAAGCGTCGACTGTATGCAATCTTGGTTCGATACAAACGCATGGCGTGCGGATCCGTCAGCGCCTCATTTCCCGCGAGGCTTCCGACAGGACATGTTTCGCTTCCGTATGCACGTTCCTTACGGAAGTGAAACGCATTTCACTTCCGTAAGATGTGCGGCAACGTTGCTATGCGAGCTTCGGATCAGGTGCGACGAGCAGATTCGGAGTCGTTATGCTCGGATCGGGCAAGACATTGGCGATGGCGTCGGTCGCATCGGGATGGGATGTTTTCAGGCCGTCGATTTCGCCGTATTCAAGGTTCGCTCCCGGGCATGCTTCAACGCATGCAGGCAGCTCCCCCCGATCGAGCCGATCGCGACAGAGGTCGCATTTACGGACCTTCTGTTCACGCTCGACGTAATGAGGCGCGCCATACGGGCATGCCTTCACGCAGGTCTGGCAGCCGATGCATGCATCGTGGTCTTGCACGACGATGCCGTTTTCAAGCTTCGTGTATGCGCCTACAGGGCAATTGGCAAGGCACTGAGGGTCATCGCAATGGTTGCATGCCATCGAGACGAACGCGAACGCCAACGTGTCGTCGGTCATGACCGTGCGAACTTCGCGCATGGATACGTCGTCGAATTCCGGCAGGTTCGTGGTTGCGCACGACATGGCGCACGTCTTGCATCCATAGCAGTGGGCATTGTTGAAGAAGAATCCGAGGGTCATCGCTATGCCTCCTTTCGAATCTCGACGAGCGTCTCATTACAGCAGTGCTCGGTCGCGATGGGCCCCGCCGCGTCGTTGGTGACATAGCTTGACGACCCTCCTTGTTGCTCCCACCAGCCGTTTTCAAGGCAAATGACGCCCTTCATGACGTGCGTGGTGACGATAGCCCGAGCCTTATGCTCTCCGCGGTCGTTATAGACGACGCACGCGTCACCGTCGGCGATTCCGCGCGCAGCGGCATCTTCGTCGTTCAACATCGCGCATGCGTAGTCGCGTGAAAGCGCTTCGATGCGGGTGAGACTTGCGAAGGTGGAATGCACGCTGCGGTTCAGTTTTCGTTGCACGGCGGCCAGAGGATACGTATCTTCGAGCCCGGACGAACCGCCGACGGTTTCCGGGCAGCGCATGTAGGTGACGACAGGCTTGAATCCTTTGGCGACCCAGTTCGACATGTATACCTCGGCCTTGCCTGTTTTCGTGTAGAAGTTGCCGTCCTCGTAGGGAATGAAGTCCGCGGGATATGCGTCGATGGCGTGCTCTTTCTGCAGCTGCTCATAGGTATAGTCGGTGCCTTCCAGGGCTTTCTGTATGAAGAAGGCGTTGTCGTGCTGGAAATCCTCGCCGAAGCCCATGCGCTCGGCCAGCTTCGTGAAGATCCATAGATCGTCATGCGCCTCTCCAGGCGCTTCGACGGCTTTCTGCGACAGCTGGATGAGGTGGCTGCGTCCATTAAGAAGAATATCCTCGGTTTCGAACACCGTGGTGCAGGGAAGGACCAGATCGGCATAGAGCGCCGTGGATGTCATGAGGGAGTCGATGACGACGACGAAGGGAATCTTGTGCAGGGCCTGCTTCACAAGCTCGGTATTGGGGAATTGGGTCATCGGGCTCTCACGGGCGGAGATGAAGACCTTGACCGGGTTCGGATCGTCGTCCATGACGTGCTGTGCGAACTGGACGCGCGGGATGGTGGGGAGTCCTTCTTTCGGTTTGGGATTCTCGAACATCGGGGAAAGCTTGATGATGTTGTTGATGCCGCCGGCATCGGCGACCCCGTCGCCCTTATGCCCGATGTGTCCCGTGAACAACGCGAGATTGTTCATGGCCTGGCATGCGTAATTTCCATAGGAGATACGCATGAAACCGCCCATGTTCTGGATGATCATGGCCCGTTCCGCCGAAGCGTACGCTCGGGCGATTTCGACAACCTTTTCAGCAGGGACCGAGGTCTCGGCCTCGACGGCCTCCGGGGTCCATTCTTGGAGCTCGTCGATAGTCAGGTCGTAGACGGTCGAATAGCGTCCCTCATGCTCCGTGCCTTTCATCGAAAGAAGCGGATCGACGCCTTCTGCATCATGACGCACAAGCTCGCCGGTATTGGAATCGATGACCATCATGGACGTCGGGTCGTCGTCGGATTCCATGACCGCAGCGCCGTCGGCATCTACGAGGGCGGGGAAGGTGGTGTGTTCTTTCAAGAACGACTCATCGGTCAAGCCTTCGTCGACGATGACCTTCAGCATGCCCATGGCGAGCGCGGTATCGGTGGTGGGTTTGATAGGAACCCATTCCGTGGACTTGGCAGCGGTTTCGGAGCATACGGGATCGATGGTGACGATCGTTCCGCCCTTGTCCATCACGTGCATGAAGCGGCTGAAGTAGCCGTTCATGGTCACCGCAGGATTATTGCCCCAAACCAGCATGTAGTCGGCGTTTTCGAATTGATTGCGCAGGTCCATGAATCGCTTGCCGAAGGAAACCTTCGTCGATTCGTTCATCGCGGCGCAGCACAGGGACCCGCTGAGGGTCATGGTTCCGCCGAGCCGCGCGACGAAGGCGGACATGGCTGATCCGGGAATCGCATTGAAGTTGCCGGCATGTCCATCGATGACGATGGCCTGGTTGCCGATCGTGTCGATGGCGTCTTCGAGCTTCTCGGCGATCAGGTCGAAGGCTTCATCCCAGGAAATTTCCTTCCAGGCGTTCTCGCCTTTTTCACCATCGCGCAGCAGCGGCATGGTGAGGCGGTCGGGGGAATTCAGCCACCCGATTCGGGACATGCCCATCATGCAGGGCTTGGATTCATTCGAGGCGCCGCAGTCTACCTTGACGACCTTGCCGTTCCTGACGAGGGCGCGAAGGTTGTGATGCTGGCATTCGGGCGGGCATGCGGCGAAGAATTCTTCGCAGTCTGCCCAAGGATCGACAGACTGCTCGTGAGATTCTGCGCCGTCAGACCCTTTGCCGAAGGTGCAGCCGGCCATGCCCGCAAGGCTTGCCGCCATGCCGACGGCAGCCCCTGTTTTCACGAAATTGCGACGCGAGACCCCATGTGCCTGTCGCCGCGCATGGCTCCCCTTTGATTTGGGCATACTGGTCGAAACATCCATTACATCCCCCTTTGTTTCGTCGAAAATGATTTCGATATGGAAAATTGTCTGAATTGGCGTATGGTTGCGCAAGGGCCGCCGCATCGACCTATCAGGAAACGATGAACAGGGGATCAGGCAGGACTTATCGGTATCGGAAAACGATAGGCGAGAGCAAAGGAATAGGGCGTTTCCGTTCGAAGAACTATGATCGAGAATCAGACGGCGCTTCAGGGGGCAAGGCGGTGATGTTCGATGGCGAAGGATCGGCAGGCTGCGCAGGAGCGGAGGGCCGTGGTCCAACGGATCGGGGGTGCGCTGGCAAGGCTTCGCCATACGAGCGAAGGCATTGCGGGTTCCCCAACGACTGCAAACGGCGTTCTCGGCTCGGATTGCGATGATGCCGAAAGGGTTGCCGGCGCTGTCGTGGACGAGATCCAACATGCAATGGGTTTCGGGCTTCCATTCTGCATGGACGGCGAAGACGTGGACAGCTCGAGAAGCTTCTACGTGCTGAACGGTTACGTCGCGAATCGGCTCATGCGTTGCGGGCAGGCCGCTGTCGGGAATGGGTGGGCGAGCCGCGAGGCGGAGATGCCCGAAGGGCGTCATCTTGCGATTTCCCGGATTATGGGGGAGGTGGTCGCCTGCGTTCGCCTGACAGGTTGGGATTCTGATCGAAAGCGCGTGCTCGACCTTTTTCTTGGAAGAATCGAGCCGAGGGATGATCGTGAGCGGGTGATCAGGAAATTCACACGAATGATGGTTTCTCAGGATCCGGTCGACCTAAGCGTTGACGCCGTGCTTTCCTCATACGAGGAGCTCTATTCGGATACCGAGCAATCGGAGTCTCCGTTCGTGGAAGAAAGAAACGACCGATGTCTTCGCGCCGTCCTCGAAGAGGTTATGAGCGTCGTTCTGCATTCCGATGACGACGCTCATCCACCTTTCATCAAGGCGTTGATCGCGTTCCAGGCCATTCTGTCGCTGCGCCCTTTTCATGTGGGGAACATCTACATGGCGCGCCTGCTGTTCGCATGGTCGATGCGCTTTTCCGGCTATCCGATAGCAGGCCATGCACCGATCGTCGAGTTTTTGAAGCGGTGGAAGGCCGATGCGATCTCGAGCGACGACCCCTTCGTGCCGCGCATGGCGTTCGAGGATTCCGTAAGGATGCGTGGACGGCTGAATGATTGGACGCCCTGGTTCGAAGAGGTTCTGGGATTCATGCGAAGCGATCTTGAGCGCACGGAGGAAATGCTTTTCCGCATGCTGCTCAGGAGAATGCGCTTGCAGGATCTTTTATCGAACGTCGGGTGGATGAACGGCCGGCAACGCATGATCTTGCTCGAAGCCATCCTGCACGTCGACGCAGAGTTCACGTATGGATCGGTAAAGAAGGATTTCGACGTCGCATATGCGTCTGCCTACGCCGATCTGACGGAGCTGAGAGACGCTGGCTTTCTGAAAGTCATGCCGGCCGGCACGACATCGGTGTTCGTGGCTGAACACGACATGCGCGAACGGGTGCACGACATGCTTCGCCAGCATGCACCCGAGGCATACGCGAAGGTCTATACGGTCGAAGGCGGTTTGACCGAGGAATATCTCGAAGTGCGCGAACGCGTGCTGCTGCGCATGAGAAGGAACATGCTTTCATTCGATGGGTCGGGGTTTTCCATTCCTCTGTACAACTTAGGCGAGGCGGGCTGGATGGCAGACGAGCCTTCGTAACGCGTCGTCTTTAGCCGCGTCAGCATCGGTCGTCGTCAAGGCTCATGGACGGCCAGTCGCCTTATGAGGCGTCGGGCATGCAGGGGATCGCGATGATTTCGGCTCGATAAAACGCGCGGTCGACCATCCTTGTCTGGAAGATTCACGCCATGCGGGCAAGGGCGTCGGGGTCGCTTTCGTGCATGATCCGCATCACTTCGTCTTCCGGCATGTCGAGCGCGGCGGAGAACTCGCTCAGAACGAGCCCTACGGCCTGGTCGTATAGGCGCGTGTACATGGACGAGGGAATATGCCGCTTCGATTCCTGTTCGGCGATGCGCTCGCGCATGGTCTTGGCCACGCGCATGGCCTGCAGGCAGTCGTTCTCGCGCAGCATCTGCTTGAAGTGGTCTTCCACGGTGTGGGAATTGCTGTCTTTGAAGTCGTCCGTCTCGATGAGAGGGAAACGGTCGACGAGATCGAGCACCGCGTTTCGGGAAAGGATGGGGCGCAGGAAATCCTCATGGTCCATGGGGACATAGACGGTGCCGCCGCGTTTACGCGTCGCTTCGAGCACGTAATACCGGCGATCGGCGCCGCCGAAGGAAAGGGGCTCGTTCGTCTTCGTCACGATGCACACGCCGTAATTCGCATACACGACCCGGTCATTCACGCTGTACACGACATCGCCCCCGAAAACGTCGATTTCTGAAATCAGGGCGCACCTGGTAAAACGCCCATAACGTTGTACCAGAATATCATGTACGGCAAAAAGAATCATGAAAGAGCAGGATTCTTGATAGAAGCAATGCAATAGAGCGGTATACTACAAAATTTTTGTTCGGTTCATATTATGCATGAACCGAACATGACGGCGCATTCTTAGCAAGGCGATACGCGCGAGAACGTTCCGCCGGCGTATTCCGCGCTCCGTCGTTCGTCGAGCGATCCGCCTTCATGCATAGGCTTCGCACGGCGCCAGCGTCGCGATGCCCTCGAAGCAATGCGCTCCGTTCTGATCGCCCGAGACGTACCAGGATCCGTCTTCGAGCCGAAGGCGCGTCAGGTCGAAATCGCTTCCATAGGGAATCTCGTGCTCGAACGAGATCGCGAGCGACTTCAGCGTGGCGTCGCGCATGGCATCATCGGGCAGGGCGTCGCATATGAGGTCGGCGTATCGCGTGTTGTTGACATGCCCGTTCGCGTCGCAGTACGAAAACCCTGCATGGACGCTGCGCACGTACGTTCCCTCAAGCTTGCGGGGGATGCGTACGCGCAGCTCGCGATCGATGCTCTCGTTGAACGCAACCCATCCGTACGATTCGGGAAGGTGCCGATAGATGCTGCGGTCCTCGGTGTTCACAAGCACCCAGCGCGCGTCCATGAGACCGATCTCGTCGCCGCGCGCATCGCGGAATTCGGTGATGCGCTTGCACATGCCGCGCCGATGGGCCTCGGGGCGCGTCGTGATCGTGAGCTCCTCGTCCGCATGCGGCACGCGTGTCCACGCCAACGCCGAGCGCACGACCACCCAAGCGGTGCGCGTACGCTCGTAGAAGTCGGCATCCATGCCGGCCGAGGTGCAGTGATCGGTTGCCATCTGCTGGGCGAGGCGCATGCCTCCCCGCGGCGTCAAGAGATGATTCATGTCGCAGTCGTTGTCGAAGATCCGGAAGGTTTCCGTATGGGAGGGGGAGAAGCGCCCGCGGTGCGCAGGCGCCTCCTTTGCAGCGGCGTCTTCGATGGCGCGCATGCGTGCGGTTTCGGACCCGGTCATGAGCGATGCTTCGTTTCCCTAGATGGCGGCAGCGATCAAATCGCCGATTTCGGAGCAGGAGAGCTTCTTCTCGCCCGGCTTCGCGATGTCGCCGGTTCGATGCCCTGCTTCCAACACGCGTTCGACGGCGGTTTCGACGGCGCGCGCCTCGTCCTCCAGCCCGAAGCTATAACGGAGCATCATCGCGGCGGACAGGATGGTCGCGATCGGATTGGCGATGTTCTGCCCCGCGATGTCGGGGGCGCTGCCATGGATGGGCTCGTACAGACCGCGGCTCGTCTCGCCGAGCGACGCGCTCGGAAGCATGCCGAGCGATCCGGTGATGCAGCTCGCTTCGTCGGAGAGGATGTCGCCGAACAGGTTTCCCGTCAGGATGACGTCGAACTGGCTCGGATTCGTGACCAGCTGCATTGCAGCGTTGTCCACATAGTAATAATCCACCGCGACGTCGGGGTATTCCTGCGCCACGCGTTCGACCGTCTCGCGCCACACGCGGCTCGTTTCCAGAACGTTCGCCTTGTCGACGCTGGTCACGTGATTGCGGCGCTGGCGTGCCATCTGGAAGGCGCGATGCGCGATGCGCTCGACCTCGGCCACGGAATAGTTCATGTCGTCATGTCCCGTGCCGTCTTCGTCGCGCGTCTTGGCGCCGAAATAGACATCGCCGGTCAATTCGCGGCAGACAACCAGATCAAGGCCGTCCTTGATGCGCTCGGGCTTGAGCGGGCAGGCATCGGCCAGGGGTGCGTAGAGCACGGCGGGGCGCAGGTTCGCGAAGAGCCCCATGGCCTTGCGGATGCCGAGCAGGCCGCGTTCAGGACGGTTGTCGGCCGGCTGGGCGTCCCACGTGGGACCACCTACGGCGCCGAGCAGAACGCTGTCGGACGCGAGGCACGCATCGATGGTCTTCTGCGGCAGCGGCACGCCGGTCTCATCGATGGCGGCACCGCCGATGAGGGCGTCGGTGCAGACGAATTCATGCCCGAACTTCCTGCCGACCGCGGCGAGCGCCTTGAGCGCCTCGTCGACGATCTCGGGTCCGATGCCATCGCCCTTGAGAACGGTGATCCGGTATTCCATAGAAGCCTCCTAGTCTTCGTCGGCGTCGGCCTGGGCGCGCGCCTTCAGGGCGTTAAACAGCCCGTCGTGGTCGATGATGTTCTGGATGAATTCGGGGAAGGGCAGGGCTTGGAACGTCGCGCCCGTGGTGAGGTCTTCGATGACGCCGGTCGAGAAATCGACCGCGACCTCGTCGCCAGCCTCGATAGCCTCGGCCGCCTCCGCGCATTCGAGGATCGGAAGACCGATGTTGATGGCGTTGCGGTAGAAGATGCGCGCGAAGCTCGATGCGATGACGCAGGCCACACCGTTGTCCTTGATGACGCGGGGCGCATGCTCGCGCGACGATCCGCAGCCGAAATTCTTGGTGGCGACGATGATGTCGCCCGGCTTCATGTTCTTGACGAAGTCGGCGTCGATATCCTCCATCGCATGCGTCGCGAGCTCTGCCGGATCGGCGATGTTGAGGTAGCGCGCCGGAATGATGACGTCGGTATCCACGTTGTCGCCGTATTTGAAAACGGTTCCTTGTGCCTTCATAGGGCATCCTTTCGAAACGGCGTCCGGTCGCATGCGGTGCGGCATCCGGCCGGACGCGGGCGGCGGTGTCAGAGTAGCTCGATATCGGCAGGGTCGGTGATGACGCCCGTGATGGCGGACGCCGCCGCGACGGCCGGGCTCGACAGATAGACCTCGCTGGTCACGTGCCCCATGCGGCCGACGAAGTTGCGGTTCGTCGTGGCGATGGAGCGCTCGCCTGCGGCGAGGATGCCCATGTGGCCGCCCAGACACGGGCCGCAGGTCGGCGTGCTGATGACGGCACCTGCCTCGATGAATATCTTGGCCAGGCCTTCTTCGATGCACTGCAGGTAGATATGCTGCGTCGCGGGCATCACGATGGTGCGCACGTGCGGGCTGACGGTATGGCCCGCCAGGAGCTTGGCGGCGATGCGCATGTCTTCGATCCGGCCGTTCGTGCAGCTGCCGATGACGCTCTGGTCAACGCGGATGCCGGCCAGTTCGGTGACGGGTTTCGTGTTCTCGGGCAGGTGCGGCGCCGCGACGGTAGGCGGGATGCTGCCCAGGTCGATGTCGAAGACGCGCTCGTATGCCGCATCCTCGTCGGCGGCGAAGATGCGCGGCTCGTGCTGCGCGCGGCCTTCCATGTAGGCGAGCGTCTTGTCGTCCACGGGAAAGATGCCGTTCTTGGCGCCTGCCTCGATCGCCATGTTGCAGATGCTGAAGCGGTCGTCCATGGACAGCTTCGCCACGCCCGGGCCGGTGAATTCCATGCTCTGGTACAGTGCGCCGTCCACGCCGATCATGCCGATGATATGCAGGATGACATCCTTGCCGGACACCCAAGGCGCCGGCGTGCCGGTCAGGTTGAACTTGAGGGCGGAAGGGACGCGGAACCACGCGCGCCCCGTGGCGATGCCGGCGGCCAGGTCGGTCGACCCGACGCCGGTCGAAAACGCACCCAAGGCACCGTAGGTGCAGGTGTGGCTATCGGCGCCGATGATGGCGTCGCCCGAGGCCACAAGCCCCTTCTCAGGCAGGAGCGCATGCTCGACGCCCATCGTGCCCACGTCGTAGAAGTTGACGATCCCGTGCTTGAGGGCGAACTCGCGCACTTCCTTGCACTGCTCGGCGCTCTTGATGTCCTTGTTGGGCGCGAAGTGGTCCATGACCAGCGCGACCTTGGTCTTGTCGAAGACCTGTTCGAAGTCCGCCTCGCGAAGCACGCGGATGGATACCGGGCCGGTGATGTCGTTGGCGAGCGCGAGGTCGATATCGGCCTCTATGAGCTGGCCCGGCACGACGGAGTCGAGGCCCGCGTGCGCGGCCAGAATTTTCTGCGTCATGGTCATTCCCATGAGGGTTCCCCTTTTGGTCGTGTCATCGGATGGCGCGCTTTGCGGCGTAGGCTCCCAGGCGAACGGCTGGACGACGTTCGGAAGCCTGCGTTCCAATCGTCCGCCGGCATTGCGCCTGCCGGCTGCCCGTCTGGGCAACCGCCTTCCGACGACGTGGCTACTTGCGGCGGTTGATGGCGCTTATCAGGCCCTTGATGGATGCGGTGATGATGTCGTGGTGCTCTCCGCATCCCCAGACGGTCTTCCCATCGTCGCCCGCGATGCCCACGTAGGCGGCCGCACGGCTGTCCGATCCCGCCTCAAGGGCATGTTCGCTATAGGTTTCCACATGGGCTTTCACGCCCACCTTGGCGAGCGCGTCGGTGACGGCATCCAGGCGTCCGTTGCCGTTGCCGATCGCATCCTGCTCGATGCCGTCGACCTTGACGGTGATGAAGGCCTTGAACGCCTTGTTGTTGTCGGCGTGGGCGAAGTGGAAGTCCATGAGCTCGATCGGGGCCGCGCGGTTGACGTATTCGTCATGGAAGATGCGGTTGACCTCGTCCGGCGTGAGCTCCTTATGCTCGTGGTCGGACACGTCCTTCGTGTGGTAGCTGAGTTCTTCGCGCATGACCTTGGGCAGCACGTAGCCGAAGTTCTGCTCCAGGATATAGCCGAGGCCTCCCTTGCCGGACTGGCTGTTGATGCGGATGACGTCGGTTTCGTAGCGGCGGCCCACATCGGTCGGATCGATGGGCAGATACGGCGTGGTCCAATGTTCGGGATCGTGCTCCGCGCGCCAGGCGAGGCCCTTGGCGATGGCGTCCTGGTGGCTTCCCGAGAAGGCGGCGAAGACGAGTTGGCCCGAATAGGGCTGGCGCGGGTTGACAATCATGCGGGTGACGCGCTCATACATCTCGGCGATGGACGGCATGTCGTGGAAGTCCAGTTCAGGATCTATGCCATGCGAGAACATATTCATCGCGAGCACGATGATGTCCACGTTGCCGGTGCGTTCCCCGTTGCCGAACAGCGTGCCTTCGACCCGGTCGGCGCCGGCGAGGACGCCCAGCTCGGCGCAGGCCACGCCGGTGCCGCGGTCGTTATGCGGATGCAGGCTCAGCTCGACGCCTTCACGGAAGGCCAGATGCTTATGCATGTATTCGACCTGCTGCGCGTAGACGTGCGGCGAGCTCATCTCGACGGTCGCGGGCAGATTGATGATGGCCTTGCGCTCGGCGGTCGGCTGCCACACATCGAGGACGGCGTTGCAGACTTCGAGCGCGTATTCAGGCTCGGTGCCGGTGAAGCTTTCGGGACTGTACTCGAACCGGTAGTTCTCGTGGCCCGCTTCGTCGGTCAGCATTTTGAGCAGCTTCGCGCCATCGGTCGCGATCTTCTCGATCTGATCTTTGTCCTTGCGGAAGACCTGTTCGCGCTGGGCAACGCTCGTGGAATTGTACACATGCACGATGACGGGGGTCGTGCAGCCCTCGAGCGCTTCGAAGGTGCGCTTGATGATATGCTCGCGCGCCTGGGTCAGCACTTGGATCGTCACGTCTTCGGGGATCATGTCGTTTTCGATCAGCGTGCGGCACAGCTCGTATTCGGTTTCGGAGGCCGCAGGGAAGCCGATCTCTATTTCCTTGAAGCCGATTTCCAGCAGCTTCTTGAAGAACTCCAGCTTCTCATCGAGGCTCATCGGCGTGATGAGGGCCTGGTTGCCGTCGCGCAGGTCGACGCTGCACCATTTCGGGGCACGTTCGATGGAATCCTTCCGCACCCAGTCGAAGCAGGGTTCGGGGGGCAGGAAGTATCCGCGCATGTACTTGGTGTGGGCTGGCATTCCGGACATAGGAGGTACCTTCTCTCTTCGTGTCGCTTGCGCGATCGTTCATGACCTGGGACGCACGCGCTTGCATGGTCGCCTCCGCGCGATGCGCCGGGTGCGTCGATGCATGTCCGTCATACGGATGCGGATCGAGAAGGTTCTCGGGGCCGCCGCGGGGATGCATCGTCCGTCTTCGGCGAAGTCTTATAAGGCGCAGACCCGAGTTCGATGTTTCGCCAGGGGCGAAAGGCCGTCCTACAGGTGCGCCTGAATAAGCTTGGGTCGGAAGCCCGCGTCTTCGAGCGCATCGACGATCTGCCGTTTGTGCTCGGGGCCGAAGGCTTCGATGGTGACGCGAAGCTCCACCGCCGCATTGCGGTTGGTGCTGACGAACTGGTTGTGATCGAGTCGGATGACGTTGCCGCGGTTATCGGCGATGATGGAGGCCACGCGTACGAGCTCGCCGGGTCGGTCGGGCAGCAGCGTGGACACGGTGAAGACGCGGTCGCGGGCGATCAGGCCGTGCTGGACGACCGACGCCATCGTGATGACGTCCATGTTGCCGCCGGACAGGATGGAGACGATCTTCTTGCCGCTGATATCCAGATGTTTGAGGGCCGCAACGGTGAGCAGGCCGGAATTCTCGACCACCATCTTGTGGTTTTCCACCATGTCGAGGAAGGAGACGATGAGTTCGTCGTCATCGACCGCGATGATGTCGTCGACGTTTTCATGCACATAGGGGAAGATCTCGTCGCCCGGTTCGAGCACCGCGGTGCCGTCGGCGATGGTGTTCGCGGCAGGCAGCTTGACTACATGTCCGGCCTCGAAGGACGCCTTCATGCAGGCCGCGCCCGAGGGTTCGACGCCGATGACCTTGATATGCGGGTTGAGCAGCTTGGCCAGCGTGGAGACGCCTGCGGCCAGCCCGCCGCCTCCGATGGGGACCAGGATGTAATCGACGAGCGGCAGATCCTGCACGATTTCCATGGCGATGGTTCCTTGGCCCGTGGCGACCGCCGGATCGTTGAACGGATGCACGAAGGTGTAGCCGTTCTCTTCGGCGAGCTTGGTCGCGTAGGCTGCCGACTCGTCGAAGACGTTGCCGTGCAGCACCACTTCGGCTCCGAGCGCGCGTGTGCGCTCGACCTTGATGAACGGGGTGGTTTCCGGCATGACGATGACGGCTTTCACGCCGTATCTCGACGCGGCGTAGGCAACGCCCTGCGCGTGGTTGCCGGCCGATGCGGTGATCAGGCCTCGCTCGCGTTCCTCGGGGGTCATGGTGGATATCTTGTAATAGGCGCCGCGTACCTTGTAGGCGCCCGTACGCTGCATGTTCTCAGGCTTGAAGTAGACCTTGTTGCCGGTCCGGTCGCTGAAGTACGGGCTGTAGACGAGCTTCGTCTCCTGCGTGACTTCCTTGACCTTCTCGGAAGCCTCTTCGAATGCGTTCAGAGTGAGCATGTCCACGACGTACCTCGTCCTTCGTACCCCTTTTCAATGGTAATTGGCCAGTATACGATTCATTTTTTGCCGTCAGGCCTCGATATGGCCGTACGGGGGATGAATTCACGCCGTCTGCGCATGGGGAGGGTTCGCGAGCCTTCGTCCAGGCTCTAGAACCTGCCGCGCAGGGCATACCACCCGTTCCGCTCGTCGACGTCGAGCGGAACATCGAAGAGCTCGGACATGGGCTCACTCCTGAGCAGCCGCTCCTTCGGACCGTCGGCGAAGATGCGCGCGTCTTTCATGAGCACGACGCGCTTCACGTCGGGCACGATGTCTTCGGGGTAGTGGGTCACGATGATGACGGAGCGCCCTTCGCGCGCGAGCGTGCTCATGGTTTTGCGCAGGTAGTACATCCCTTGAGGGTCGAGCCCGGTGCAGGGTTCATCGAAGATGAGGACGCTCGGGTCGTGGACGAGTTCGCGGGCGACCAGCACGCGGCGCGCTTCTCCCGATGAAAGCGTCATGATGTCCCGGTCGGCCACGTGCCCGACGCCGAGCTTCGCCAGCTGCGCCATGCCGAGGGCGCGCTGCGTTTCGGAGCAGGTCACATGACGGGGCAGGCCGAGCGTGCCGAACAGGCCGCCGCACACGATATCGATGGCGGGCAGATGCACGCGCGCTTGCTCATGCATCGTAGAGCTCACGATGCCCAGCGCGCCCTTGAGATCGGTCAGCAGCGGACGGTCCTGGCCGCGGAAGCGAACCGGCGGGTGTTCCTTGAACAGAGGGAACGCCTCGCGCGTCAGCAGATGCACGAAGGTCGACTTCCCCGCGCCGTTCGGGCCGAGAAGCGCGACGTGCTCGCCTTCTGCGAGGGAGAAGTCGTCCACGTGCAGGATGGGGCGGCCGGCGCGCATGACCGTCGCGTCATGGATCTCGAAGAGGGGAACGGCCGCCATCTGCTATCGAACCTCCGCAACGACCTCGACTTCGACAAGGGCGCCTTTAGGGAGCTTCTCGACGGCGACGGCCGAGCGTGCAGGAAGGGAGCCGGTGAAGGACTTGCCGTATTCCGCATTGAAGGCGGCGAAGTCGTCCATGTCGTTCAGGAAGCAGGTCGTTTTCACGACATGCCCGAAATCGGTACCGGCGGCGGCGAGCAGCGCGCCGATATTCTTCATGACCTGGGCGGTCTGCTCCTCGATAGTGGTGCCGACAAGAGTTCCGGTCGCAGGGTCGAGCGCGATTTGGCCCGAAGCGAAGAGCAGGCCGTTCACGATATTTCCCTGAGCATAGGGACCGATGGCCGCGGGCGCGTCGGGCGTTGCGATGGTTTTCATGATGTCTCCGATCCTGAGGTGATTCGTAGAAGGCCATCTTACGAGCGCGATGTTTCCATCCGATGCCGCGGACAGAATCGGCCGTTTTTTCATCTGAATGACACGCGGGGGCCTTCGGCACGGTGTCGTCCTTTCTCAGCTTCGAGCTCTCCGTTTCGAATCCCTCACGGCTTCGGTGCCCCCCATTTTCAAAATAGCCCGTGCATTTCCTTGACAACTATTACGTTAGTCGATATATTATGCACAACGATATAACGATATACGATATATCGTGAAGCGTAAGAAAAGGGAGGGAAGCCCATGGCAAAGGCCGAATCATCGGGAGCGCTCACTGAATCGACGTTTTACGTGCTCCTCTGCCTGCATGAACCCATGCATGGGTACGCGATCATGCAGAAGGTCAAGGATATGACGGGGGGTCGCGTGAACCTCGGCGCGGGGACGCTCTACGGAATCCTGAATGCGCTCGTCGAGAAAGATCTGATCGCAGAACTGAACGAACGCAGCTCAGGACGCAGGAAGGAATATGCGATCACCAACGAAGGCAGGCTTGCGTTCGCGGACGAGGTGAAACGCCTGGAAGCTCTCGTCAGAGATGCCCGTTCGATCCAAGGAGGGAACTAAGATGGCTGCCAGCACGATGATCAAGAAAACGTTCGCCGACACCATGAAGGAGCAGGACTGGATCAACGATATGAGCGCGCAGGGAAAGGCGCTCATCGGATATAGCGGCGGAACCTATGCGTTCGTCGACGACGAGCCCGGTTCGTGGCAGTATCTCGTCGAGATCATGGGCACCGGCAAGAAGGCCCAGGAAGATTACCTGTCGTTCCTCGAGGAGATGGGCGTCGAAGTCGTGGCCTCCTATGCCGGCCGCGCGTATCTGCGCAAGAAGAACGACGGGACGCCCTTCGACCTTCACAGCGATGGGGAATCCCGTCTCGATCAGGCGAAGAAGGCCGCAACGACATGGACCGCCATCCCGATCACCCAGGCGGTGACCGCCATTGCGATCATCTGCAACAGCCTGCTTACGACCGGGTCGTTCACGCTCGGCACGGGCATTGCGGTCGGCACGGGCATCGTGCTTCTCGTCGCAGCCGTCATCGAGTACGCCGTGCTCGGCGCGCCGGGCCGCAAGCGCGTGCGTGAGGCGCAGCGCGATCTGCAGGTGCACGAATAGGTGCGTGCGAAGAGGCCGTCGTGCCACCTGCGTGCAGGCTGCCGTGCCTAATTGTCCAGCACGCCGCTCGTCCATGCGTCGATGTCTTCGACGCGGATGATCGACCCGACGGCGCGCACCGCATCGTCGGCCTCGAGCGCCGCACGCGCCGTTTCCATATCCGCCTCAAGCGCGCGGTGCGTGACGAAGACGACCTGGCACGCGCCGTCGGTCGTGCCGGCTACCTGGCGAATCGTCGAGATGGAAACGCCGGATTCGGAAAAGATGCGCGTGATGGCCGAAAGGGTTCCGACCTGATCCTCTACGACAAGGCGGATGCAGTAGCGCGTATGCAGGTCCGCCATCGGACGGATGGGACGCACGCGGCCGAACGGACGGCTTTCCGCAAGCGGCTTCTGGCCTTGGGAAATCGGCTCTGCAAGCGCGAAGATGTCGCCGATCACGGCGCTTGCCGTCGGGAAAGACCCGGCACCTGCGCCGTAGAACATCGTCTCTCCCACGCCGTCGCCGACCACGTAGACGGCGTTCATCGCGCCGTCGACGCTGGCCAAGGGATGGTCGTTGGGGATCATCGTCGGGTGGACGCGTACGTCGATGCCCGTATCGGTGGCTCGCGCGATGGCGAGCAGCTTAATGGTCTTGCCCAGCTCCTCGGCGATTTCGATATCCGTCGCGGTGATGGAACGGATGCCCTGCATGTAGACGTCGTCGGTGGTGATGCGCGTGCGGAAGCCCATCGATCCGAGAATCGCGATCTTGGAGGCGGCGTCGAAGCCGTCGACGTCGGCCGTGGGATCGGCCTCGGCGTATCCGAGCGCCTGCGCATCGGCCAGCACCTCGTCGAACGAGGACCCCTCATGCTTCATGCGTGAAAGGATGTAGTTCGTGGTGCCGTTCATGATGCCGGCGACGGTGAGGATCTCGTTGCCGTTGAGCTCGTGCTCAAGCGCATGGACGACGGGAATGCCGCCCGCGGCAGCCGCCTCGCAGCGGAAGGCGACGCCGTGTTCCGCCGCGATCTCCGCGAGCTGCGCGGTATGGCGTCCGATCAGTGCCTTGTTGGCGGACACGACGTGCTTGCCTGCGCGGAACGATTCTTCGAAGATTTCGGTGGCGGGGTGCTCGCCGCCGATGAGCTCGACCACGATGTCGATGTCGGGGTCGGATACGACGTCGCGCCAATCGTCGGTGAAATGCTCGATAGGCAGGCCGATGCGGCGCGCTTCGTCAAGCCGTCGGGCGCATCCGCGTTTGATGACCAGGTCGATCCCGTAGTTCTTCACGTAGTCGTCGTGATGCTTGGCGATGAGGCGAGCCACGCCGCCCCCGACCGTTCCCAGGCCGATGAGGCCGATGTTGATGCTGCGCATGGCGCTCCTATCGTTCGTCGCTGCCGATGGCTAGCAGTGTAGCGGCTTTGCGGACGGGGAGGGGTTTCGCATCTAATATTCTATTTTGCAGGGTGTTTTGCCCTTCGATTCGGCCTCGCTCTGCCTTACTTCGATGATCTTGTTCGCGTTGTTCAAACCCGGACAATCGGGTGAAGCGTGGTAGCGTTTACCTGATTTGGTGATATAGACGATAGGATCGTCGGAGTCGTCGTCCTCGGCATCGGCTTCGGGATCGCTCGCTCCAGCGACGTTCGCCTCGGCCTCTCCGACCGAAGCTGCCGCAGCCGTGCTTGCAGATTCGTCAGTCTGAGCGGATGCTTCCCCGGTCGCGTAGTCGATAACGCATCCCTTGGCGGCGTTGTACACGATGTATTCCGAATCGATCGTTCCGTCCGACGACTTCATATCGACGAGCACGGCACGTGCCACGGGCTCGTCTCCCACATAGAGGGGCATGGCCGCGTAGTACAGCGCCCCATCCGCATGGCGGTCGAGCCAATCGCGTGCGATGGTCTCGCAATATCCCATGCCGCCTTCGCCGTCGTTCGCGCCGACGTTCTGGGTGCGCGTGCCCGTGATCATGTTCTCGACGCGCATCGCACCGCCGAGACTGTCGGCGATCAGGTGCGATCGGTTCCAGAGGTAGCCATGGTAGGTTTTCCCGTTGGGGAGGGATATGCCGAAGCGGTCGTTATGCCCCCAGCCGCTCGGCTTGATGCTGCTGTCCATATGCGTGCGTCCGCGTTTTTCCGCATAGGAACGGTCCTGGTGCGTGATGACGGCATAGGCTTCTTGGGTCCGCCCCAGGCTGTCCAGGTCGCTGTAGCGGTATTCGCCCGCGTCGGCGTCGTGGCGGACGACGGCGGCTCCGACCTCGTATACGTAATTCGGCGCGGCATCTTCCGACCATTCGTCCCAGCCGTCGGGAATGCCCGTGTTCGACGAGGCTTGGAAGGCATGGAACGCTTCTTTGGATTTTCCTAATGCCGCATCCGAAGGAGATGAGGAATCGGATTCCTGCGAGTCTTGCTGGGTTGCCTCGATGGTTTGATCGGAAGACGCGTCGCTCGATGCGGTGCCGTTTCCGCCTGCCGATCCGCACGAACTTACGAACAAGGTCGAGGCAAGAACGGCTGCGGCAAAGAGCCCTTCCCAGAACCTGGCTGATTTCATCGCTCCCCCTTGCGCAGATTCGATTCCCTTGCGCCCATGATAGGCGTTCACTTCTTTTCCGTGGATGTCTTCTTCAATGGGCAGCTCCGTTCATGCGGACATGCCATACCGGCACCCATACGCATACGGGTTGAGCGGGGCGGCTCCGTCCATGCGGACATGCCGTTCTTTATAGAGAGGCTTAAACGTAGGCAAGATTTGGGGAAGGAAACCGTTCGCGTTCATTCACGGGAATTCTTGTTGACACCTCAGGTTCCTATGGTTATATGTTAGCCGAATCTAACACGGGCATGCTTCATTTTCTGGATGCGAATGCTGATTGCGGTCTCATGAAGCCGCATATGCGCAGTTCAGAGACGTGAGATTCAAGTACGTGCTCGATCGTGGACGGCGAGGGCGCCGAAGCGAATCGTGCGGGCATGCGCACTCGAATAAGAAAGGAAATGAAAATGAGCAAGGTTGCTGTCGTGTATTGGAGCGGAACCGGCAATACCGAGGCCATGGCCGACTTGATCGCCGAAGGCGTGCGCGAGGCCGGCGGAACCGCCGACGTCATCGAATGCTCGCAGTTCGGTCCCGATCAGCTGGATGATTTCGATGCGTTCGCATTCGGCTGCCCGGCCATGGGCGACGAAGAGCTCGAAGACGGCGAGTTCCTCCCCATGTACGACGTGGTGGAGCCTCTGCTCTCGGGGCGTCGCGTCGTGCTGTTCGGGTCGTATGACTGGAACGACGGCGAGTGGATGGAGCTGTGGGAGCAGCGCGCGGAAGCCGCCGGTCTCGACCTCGTGGATTCCGTCATCGCCAAGGATTACCCCGACGACGACGCGTCTGCCGAATGTGCACGCGTCGGCATGGCCATCGCGAAGGGGTAGAAGCTTCGCCGGACTATACAAGGTCGCATCGACTCCCGGAAGAGGATCGGACGTGCAGTCCGGTCCTCTTCCGTATGTTCCGGCCGACGGAAAGCAGCCAAATGGCCGACGGATCCATTCATGATGCGGAACTCGCAGTCCGGATGGCTGGAATCGATGCAACCTCCGTCGTTCGTCCAAGGCACCCAGGCTCGCATCCGCCTCGAATGCCTGCGCCGGAGCCTCGTGCGCCTTTGCGGACCGCGTTAGCGCCTCTCGACGTTCCAGCCGGCGCTCTCGTGCTGCAGCTCCCACAGCCGGGCATAAAGGCCCTGCCGTTCGAGCAAAAGCCCATGGCTCCCTTCCTCGACAACGCGGCCGTCGTCGATCACCACGATATGGTCGGCCCCTGCCACCGTGCGCATGCGGTGGGCGATCACGATGACCGTCTTGCCGGCGCACAGGCGCCCCACGGCCTGCTGGACCAACGTCTCGCTCTCAGGGTCGAGCGAGGCCGTGGCCTCGTCGAGCAGGATGACCGGCGCGTCCTTGAGCAGGGCGCGGGCAATCGAGAGACGCTGGCGTTCGCCGCCCGAAAGCGCTGCTCCGTTTTCGCCCAGCATGGTGTCGAAGCCGTCGGGAAGCCTGTCGATGAACTCGGTGCAGCATGCCGTTTCCGCCGCGGCGCGCACCTCGTCATCGGTCGCGTCCTCGCGTCCGATGCGGATGTTGCCCGCCACCGTATCGTCGAAGAGCAGCACATCCTGGAACACCATCGAGACATGCGACAGCCACGATTCCTCGCGGAAACCCGCTATGTCGTGTCCGCCGCATGTCACGCGTCCCCCGCCAGGAATCCAGAATCGGGCCACGAGCTGGGCGCAGGTCGACTTGCCCGAGCCGGACGGCCCGACAAGCGCCGTCACCTGCCCCTCGCGCGCGATGAAGCTCACGCCGTGCAGCACTTCCTTTTCCTCGTAGGCGAAGCGCACGTCCTCGAAGGCGATCTGATGGCTGTTCACCAGGACTTCCGCGTCGCCGCATGCCTCGGGCTCGTCCATGATGGCCCTGAGACGCGCGGTCTTGGTCGAAAGGCTCAGCACGCTGGGCAGCTTGGAGACCAGCATGAGAATCGGCCCGTACACGCGCGAGGCGATGAGGAGGAACATGAGCAGCGTCATGAAGTCGACGCTGCCGCCCGCAAGCAGGGCGGTGCCGACGAACACCGTAAGCCCTACGCCCGAACGCAGGATGGCGTTGGCGAGCGATACCGATAGGTCGACTGCCAGCTCGACTTTCATGGTCATGCGCTTGAGCGATAGGAGCGCCTCGTTCATCTCGTGCGATTTCTCGCCGACCATATGGCAGGCGCGGATGTCTTTGAGACCCTCGAGATAATCCTGGATGCAGGCGAGCGATTCGATGCGTGCATCCTGCTGGCGCTCGAACAGGTGCTTCTCATGTCGATGGCTGGCAAGGACGATCAGCGCGGCGATCGGCAGCGTCACGAGCACGCAGAACGCAAGCATCCAGTTGAAGAACGCGAGCAGCGCGCAGATCGCGATCGTCGAGACGCACCCGGCCACGAGCTGCGGCACCGTGCTCGAAAGCATCGTTTCCTGCGCGGTCACATCGCTCATGATGCGGTCGGCGACATCGGCGGTCCCACGCCGGTTGAAGAAGCTCATGGGTAGCCGGCGCAGATGCTCGGCAAGGGATAGACGCATCGATTCCGATTCGGTGTAGGCGGCGACGTACGTCTTCCTGTAGTCGTTCTTCGCGGCGATGAAGGTGACGACGAGGCCCGCGATGCCGCAGGCGAACACCGCCCACAGCTTCCCGGCCTCGAATGTCTCGCCCGCGAGCGTTCCGATGAGGATGGAAAACGCGGCGACCGTGCACATAAACGGGATCATGAGCGACAGGTCGGTGAGGGTGCAGGCGACCGACGAGCGCGCCAAGTTCCTGTACCCCTCGTCCGAAAGGCTCAGAAGACGCTTGAGCCACGGCTGCTTCTTGCCCGGGGCGTCCCCGTCTCCATCGGCGCTTGCGGCGGCCGCTGATGCGGTTGCCGCGACGGCGGATCCTGCAGGCGCCGTCGCTTCGAGCGGAAGGGCTGCGGCAGGCGGCGCCGCAGCGATTCGCGCGCCGCCGTCGGAGCCGATGCCCCAAGCGAGCGACTGCTCGTAGCGCTCCCACATCCGTGCGTAGGTGCCGCCTGAAGCAAGCAGCTCGGCGTGCGTGCCCTCTTCCGCCACTTTGCCGTCGTCCATGACGACGATCTTGTCGGCACCGACCACCGTCGACAGCCGATGCGCGATCATCAGCACCGTCTTGCCGTCCATGAGCTTCTCGAACGCTTTCTGGATGAGCCGCTCGTTCTCGGGGTCGGCGAACGCGGTGGCCTCATCGAGCACCACGACAGGGGCATCCGAGAGGATCGCCCGCGCCAGGGCGATGCGCTGGCCCTCGCCGCCGGACAGATGGATGCCCGCGGCGCCCACGACGGTGTCGTATCCGGAGGGCAGCCGCTCGATGAAATCGTGCGCCTGGGCCGCCTGCGCCGCCGCGATCACATCGGCATCCGTGGCGCCGTCGCGGCCGCGGCGTATGTTGTCCGCGATGCTTTCGCGAAACAGGTGGAAGTCTTGGAACACCAGGCTCAGCTGTTCCATGAGCTCGTCGGATCCCATCGAGCGCACGTCGGCGCCGCCTATGCGGATGCAGCCGCGATCGACGTCCCAGAAACGCGCGAGGAGGTTCGCGAGCGTCGATTTGCCCGAGCCGGACGGCCCGACGACTGCGCACACGCTTCCGGCGGGCACGGTGAAGCTCACGTTCTCGAGCGCTTGCGGGCCGCTTTCCTCGTACGCGAAGCTCACGTCCTCGAACTGCACCGATGCATCGCGCGGGGCTTGCGCTTCGCCGGCGGAGGAAAGCTCGTCGAGCTTCAGCACCGAATCGATGCGGCCGATGCTCGCGCCGGCGATCATGGAATCCTCGCTCACATAGAGGATCTTCTGGAACACGCTCGAGATCGAATGCACGAACAGCAGGTAGAAGACGAGCGAGAGGACGAAGGCCGGCCAGTCGTCCGCGCCGGGGGCGAGCAGGATTCCTACCGGCAGGACGAACAGGTAGGCGCTGTTGAGCAGCGCGGTGAAGCCCGGCATGGAGTTCTGGAAGAAGAACGTGACGTCCAGCGCCAGCCCCGTGTAGTCCTTGACGGCCTCGGCGAGCTTCTTGAACGAGCGTGCGGTCTGCCCGAACGCCTTGACGACGCGCATGCCGCGCACGTATTCGACGGCGGCGTTGCCCATTTCCTCCTTGACCTGCTGGTAGCGCCCCATCTGGCTCATGAGGCGCTTGTCGGCGTAGCACGAGAACTGCACGATGCAGGCAACGGCGACCGCGACGATGGTCGCCACGCCGAAGCGCCAGTCGAACACGAAGAGCAGCACGATGAGCACGACGGGTGCGACGGCGGTGGCAGCCAAATCGGGGATCGAGTGCCCGATGAACTGCTCTATGCCGTCGACCGCCTCGTCCATGATCTTGGAGATGCGTCCCGTTCCCAGCCGGGCGACGTGCCCTAGCGGCACTTTGCCCAGATGGTCGACGATGCCGATCTTGATGCGGTACTGCGTGTCGAACGCAGCCGCATGCGAGCACAGCAGCGCGCACAGGTAGCACCCCACATCGGCGACGACTCCCGCCAGCGCCAGCATGCCGTAGCCCGAGAGCTGGCGCGCGTCGAGCGCAGACAGATCCGGATAGACGGACACGATCGCCGATATCGTCGCATAGATGGCGATGTAAGGTACGAACGACGCCGCCGAGGACAGCGCGGCCAGCAGCATCGACAGCACGATGAGGGGCTTGCGCGGTCCGGCGAACGCCATGCAGCGCGCGAACACTCCGGGCCGTTTGGGCTGCGTGCCCTTGCTGTCCGCGGATCCGGCCGAGATCTTGCCTGCGACCTCGGCCGCAGGTTCGACCTGCATGGCATCCTGCTCTTTCATGCGGCCCACTCCCTTCCTGCTCCTTATGCGATGCCGGCGCGCTCGAAGTGCTTCTTGAAGACCGCGCGCCCCAGGAAGGCGCCGATGAGCGCCCCGACGATGGTGACGGCGGCGATGGCGGCGAACGTCTGGGGCGTCACGAGCGAGAGCATCGATTCCATGTAGGACGGATCGATGTTGTTCGAGCCCATGAGGGCGCGGTAGTAGTCCTGATCCGCGAACATGGGGACGAAGATGCCGGCAGCCCAGCAGGTCTCGAACAGCGCGTAGCCGACGGCGATCCCCGAAAAGCGCCTGCGGCCGACCGCCCCACGCACCAATTCGGAGACGCCGCCGCCGATCAGGAGGCCCAGGGCGACCGGCCAGCCGCTGCCGACGGCGAACACGACGATGGCGAAGACGGCGGCCATGACGAGCGACGTGCCCGCACGCGGGATGCGCACGTGCATGTAGATCCAGATGATGCCCGCGGGGATGGCCGCGATGGCGCAGCAGCCGCAGTAGGCGAAGACGCTTATCGAGGTGATGCCGACGACGAGCATGCTTACGATCATGAAGAGCAGCGAGAAGGCGCCGAGCGCGATAAGATCCCTCGAGGTGAGCTTCCTCTCTTCAACGTTTGCTTCCATGTGCGATGTCCTTTCTGCTTGCAGGTTCAGGTTTCTCTTGACGAAGCGCGTCTGCGCAGGTCATCCAAGCGTCATAATTCGATCGCATGCCTCTGAGAGCAGTTCGGGATCGTGGGTTGCCACCACGACCGCTCGGCCTTCGCCCGCCAGCTCGCGCATGGTTCGCGCAAGCCGGCGCATGTTGTCCAGGTCAAGGCCGCTTGTGGGCTCGTCGAACAGCAGCGCGCGGGCGCCCGAGAGCGCAGCCAAGGCGCATGCGACGCGCTGCTTCTGACCGCCCGAAAGCGAGGCGGGATGGCGATCCGCAACCGAAGCCAGCCCGAATCGCTCGAGCATCGCGTCGGCGCGTGCAGGGTCGATGCCGCCCTCGACGCGGGGAAGCGTCATGAGCTCGTCGCGAACCGTCGGCCTGAACAGCTGATAGTCGGGGTCCTGCATTACCAGGAAGACATCGTCCGCGCGCTTCCTGGGAATCGTGACGGTCCCGTCGATGCGCACGTGCCCCAGCACCTCGGGGTGCACGCCGGCCAGGCATTTGAACAGCGTTGACTTGCCCGTCCCGTTCGGGGCGACGACGCCGGTGACGTGCCCGGCCTCGAAGCCCGCGGTCACGTTGCGCAGCACCTCGTCGTCGCGGTCGTACTCCGCGACGATGCCGCGCGCCTCAAGCGCCGGAAACGCCGACGTCGCACCGATGCGAAGCCGTGCGACGAGATCGGCCGTGCGCGGCGGTGCCGGCGAGCGCAGGCCCATACGGGTGCGTTCCGGGGCAGAGAGCGCTTTGAACTCGCTCGAGGTCCATGTGTGCGCGACTCGACCCTCTTCGATGAGGACGTACCTGTCGGCGGCATCTGAGAGGTAGGCCAGGCGATGCTCGGCGACAAGCACTGCGGAACTCGCGGCCTTCGCCTTGGCGATGAGTGCAGCGAGCCGATCCATACCGACGGGATCCAGGTTGCTCGACGGCTCGTCGAGCACGTAGGCCCTTGGCTCGCAGACCGAAACGCTTGCGAAGGCGATCGACTGCATCTGGCCGCCCGAGAGCTTGAAGACCGAGCGATCGAGCAGGTCGGTCGCGCCCAGCTCGTCTGCCACGCGTGCCACGCGCGCATGCATCTCGTCGCGCGGGACGCCCAGGTTCTCGAGGGCGAATGCGATCTCGCCTGTCGTGTCGAGGTTGAAGAACTGCGTGCGGGGGTTCTGAAACACGCTGCCTATATGCTCGGCGAGCCGCCATTCTTCGAGCTCGTCGACGTTTCGTCCTTCGACGCGCACCGCGCCTGCGCGCGTCCCTTCCCAAAAGCCGCCGGCCAGCCCGTTGGCAAGGCGGGTCAGGGTGGTCTTGCCGCAGCCCGAGCGCCCGCACAGGACCACGCATTCTCCTGCCTCGACGGTAAGCGAGACTTTCTGCACCGAGGCCTCGCCGGCGCCTGCATACGTGAACGATGCGTCCTCGAACTCGATGACCGGCGCGCTCATACGACCAGGCCGCCTTCGAAATACGTCTTGGCGGCGATGACGCCGGCGCACCAGGCGATAGTGCTCGCCATCACGGCGACGTCGGCCGCCGTGATGCGGATAGGGCTGTACGACGTGCGGAGGCCCGGCCGGTCGATACCGCGCGCCACCGCCGACGCCGCGAGCTCGTCGGCTATCTTCGCGCAGCGCAGCATGAGAGGTACCAGCAGCGATTCGAACGTGAGAACCGGGTGCGCGACGACGTTGCGCGGCGAAAGGCCCAGCCCGCGCAGATGCATCGAGGTGAGCACGGCGCCGGCCTCCTGGCCGAGCGTCGGAAAGAAACGGACGCACACCGCGAGCGGCACCACCAAAGCGCGCGGCAGGCGCAGGCTATACAGTGCCGCCGTGAGGTCTCCGATCTTGGTCGACGACACGAACGCTGCGGCGAACAGGAATACCGGCATGCACGTGCGCGCCAGCAGGACGGCCGAGCCTAGAGCGCCCGATACGCTCCGCGGCAAGAACAAGGTGGCCCAGAAGATGATCATGATGAGCGCATAGCTTGCCGCGAACGACAGCGCCATCTTCCTCCGCCCAATCGCGAAGGTCAGCATGCATGCGAAGGCGAAAACCATGCTGCCCCACGCGAAGTCTTTGACGAACGCGCCGGTGACGATGAGCGCAAGGAGCACCGCAAGCTTGGTGCGCACGTCGAGACGGCTGCATAGCCCGTTGTCGTCGGTCAAAGCCACGTGCCGTCCCTTCGCGCTCCTTGTGTCCGATCCGATGTATCCTATAGATGTTAGCTACTTCTAACTATGCGAAACGAGGATCGAAGGGAAAGGGCTCGATGCGTATGAATCGCGTCCGATCGCGAATATCCGACTCCGATGCCCCAGGCGGTTCCTGGGCCGAGTCGCTCTTCACCGCCCCTCTGGCGAATGTCGGGCTTGTCCCCTCGTGCGAGAATCCGCGAGACTGCGGCGTGTTCTTCATAGGCGACGGCGAGGTTTCAGAAGGCTGGTACCACGCGTGGTCGCTCGATCGGGACCTTGTCGTGGCAAGCTGCGACTTCAGGCTGCTCAAGCGGGTTCCGTTCGCATTCGATTTCACCAACTACTTCGCGATCCGCCATGAAACGGCGGGAATTCTCCCGCCCGCTCAGATCATGACGTTTCTGGAAACCAGGCCTCGCACCGGACGCGTCTTCATGCCGGCAGGCACGCACGTCGCCTATACCGAGATCGAGTACTATGACGGGTATTTCGAGAAAGCGTTCGGCAGCGGGTGCTCCGGGTCATTGTCCCGCCTTGCCGCATGTCTTGGTGCGATGCGCGGAAGGAGCATGTGGGATCCGCAGATCCCGCATCTGCTCGAAACGATCGGCAGCACCGAGGCGCACGGTAGGGCGGCCGAGCTGCTTTTCGCGGGCATAGCGAACGAGGTGATGGGGCGTTTGCTGATCATGGAGGAGCGTTTTTCCGAGGCGGTCGACGACGGGGACCGTCAGGCGATCGTGCTCGTGGCCGATCATATCCGAGCCAACATCGATGCCCCGCTTCGTCTCGAGGAGCTCGCCGATAGGGCGCAGATGGGCGCAACCAAGTTCAAACGGCTCTTCCGGCAGACGACCGGAACCACCACCACCGAGTTCATCGCGATCGAGCGCGTCGAACAGGCGAAGCGGCTGCTCGCCTCGAGCGAGTTGAGCATCGGCCAGATTGCGCGCATGTGCGGCTTCGCGCGTGCGACGAGCTTCTCGGCGCTGTTCTCGAAACGCGTCGGAATGCCCCCTCGCACGTTCCGAAAGCTCGCGCACGTCGCGTTTTCAGACGATCCGGTCCGGACCGTCGAGCTGTGTTAGCGTGCTGAGGCAAGCCGCGTTTCATTCGAGGCATCGCCGCCGCGATCCCGCCCTGGTCTTGCCGAACCGCTTCGTGCCGTCCTCGCAGCAAGGGCGTTTCGTTCCATGATCCCGCTTCGCTTGAGCGCTCGGCGCTTTAAAAGAAAGGGGCCGTAACTTCTGTTACGGCCCCGTGCATGTACGTGGTGCGGGCGAAAGGACTTGAACCTTCATGGGGTAACCCCCACATGGACCTGAACCATGCGCGTCTGCCAATTCCGCCACGCCCGCATGCCTGAATCGATGAACGATGTAAGCAGAAGAGCATACTAACGGAACGCATCACGCCCGACAAGGGGAGATTTCGAGAAAGTGCGGAATCCTTCGCTCGTGTTCGCAGCCCTGCCGTCGCGGCACCGAGGTCCTTCGTTTTCGCGTAATCTGTTCTTCAAGGGTCGCGTTCATGTGTCGGCCCCTGTATGATTATCGAAACGCTAAAAACTACTGGAAAGGTAGGTTTATCTATGAGCAAGGCCGAGGAAACCGTTCTGTACGAACGCCAGGGCGCCTACATCCCCCGTATCGCCGCCATCCACGATCTGTGCGGATACGGGAAGTGCTCGCTCGGCGTGGCCATTCCGGTCCTGTCTGCTGCGGGCTGCGATGTCTGTCCTGTTCCAACAGGACTTTTCTCAAGCCATACCGCATTTCCGGGATGGTACATGCATGACACCACCGATATTCTGAACGACTATCTCGACGCCTGGAAGGGCATCGGCGTCGATATCGATGCCGTGTATTCCGGTTTCCTCGGATCGGCCGAGCAGGTCGATATCATCCGCGGCGTCTATGCGTCCTATCCTGGCGCCCTCAAGGTGGTCGATCCCGTCATGGCCGATCACGGCAAGGTCTATCCCACGTACACGCCCGACCTTTGCGCCGCCATGGCCGATCTGGCGTCTTACGCCGATCTTCTGACGCCGAACCTGACGGAAGCCGCCATCATCCTGGGTGAGCCGATCGGCGATACGTGGGGCGGGGAGAACATCTCCGACGACGAGGCGCATCGCATCATCGACGCGCTGCTCGCGCGCGGCGCGAAGAACGTGGTCCTGAAGGGCATCCAGCGCGGCGATGGTCTCATCAGGAATTTCGTCGCAGGGGTAGATACCGGTTTCTTCGAGGTGAAGAACGAATTCGTGCCGTATATGCTCCACGGCACGGGCGATCTGTACGCAAGCGCGCTCCTGGCCGCTATCATGGCCGGCCGCACCCTCTCGGATGCCGTCTCGTTCGCCGGGCTGCTTACGCACGATGCGATGCTCGTTTCCGCCCAGCAGCCCGACTTCCAGAACCGCGGCGTGAGCTTCGAGCCGCTTTTGGGGAAGGTCGCGTCCCTGCTGGCATAGCGCGATCGATCCTTCGGCAACGGGATGCCTGCTACGGTCTCGCGCCTTCATGCGTGCAGCCAGGAATCCGCATAGACGCTCTTGCGATGCTGCTTCGATTTCGATCGAAGCAGCATCGGTATACGCCGTCCAGGCGGTTCAAACGGTCGTTCACGCCCCCCTTCGCACCCTCGATTCTCTTCGGATGCTACACTCGATAAAGCCGTCATACGTTTATGTTATTTGATGTATTTCGGCTGTTCAGAAGTGGAATTAGTGCTTTTTCAAGAGAAAGAGGGTGTTCCATGAAAGGTTACGCGATGCTCAGGATCGGCGAATCCGGCTGGATCGAGAAGGATACGCCTAAATGCGGTCCGCTCGATGCCATTGTCAAACCCCTTGCCGTCGCCATCTGCACGTCCGATGTCCATACGCTGTGGGAAGGCGCCATCGGCGATCGCCACGACATGATCCTCGGCCACGAGGCTTCCGGCGAAGTCGTCGAGGTCGGCTCCGAAGTCAAGGATTTCAAGCCCGGCGACCGCGTCCTCATCCCCGCCATCACGCCCGACTGGAATTCCCTCGAGGCTCAGGCCGGGTATTCCATGCATTCCGGCGGCATGCTGGCCGGCTGGAAGTTCTCCAACTTCAAAGACGGCGTCTTCTCCGAGTATTTCCATGTCAACGATGCCGACGGCAACCTCGCCCTCATGCCTGAGGGCATGGACCCCGCGGATGCCTGCATCCTTTCCGACATGGTTCCGACCGGCTTCCATGCCGTCGAGCTCGCCGACGTGCAGTTCGGCGACACCGTCCTCGTGGTCGGCATCGGCCCTGTCGGCCTTATGGCCGTCGCCGGCGCGGCTCTGCGCGGCGCGTCCCGCATCATCGCCGTAGGCACCCGCCCCGTCTGCGTCGAGGCTGCCAAGGGCTACGGCGCAACCGATTTCATCTCGTACAAGAACGGCCCCATCGACGAACAGGTGATGGAGCTCACCGGCGGCAAGGGCGTCGATCGCGTCTGCATCGCCGGCGGTACCGTTGCGACCTTCGAACCCGCCGTCAAGGCCCTCAAGGCCGGCGGCAAGATCGGCAACGTCAACTATCTTGGTTCCGGCGACTACATCAACATCCCGCGTGTCGAATGGGGCGTCGGCATGGGTCACAAGGATATCCGCGGCGGCCTCATGCCTGGCGGCCGTCTGCGCATGGAGAAGCTTGCGAGCCTCGTCTCTTCCGGTCGACTCGACCTGCATCCCGAAGTCACGCATCTGTTCCACGGCTGGGATCACATTGAGGAGGCGCTCTTCCTCATGAAGGACAAGCCCGCCGACCTCATCAAGCCGGTCGTCGTGATCGACTAGCGCCATCCGTCCATCAAGGGGCCATCGTCTGCAGCGGTGGCCCCTTCGGCATGCCGTCGGCACATCAAAGGGGGTCGTATCGTGAAGGTTCTTGTCGTCTCAGGATTTCTCGGCGCAGGGAAGACGACCTTTATCCAAGAGCTCGTGCGGCGCACGGGCAAGGACGTCGTCATCTACGAGAACGAATACGGCGAGGCCGATGTCGATGCCCGGCGTCTGCGCGCGGATTCCGATCTCAAGGTCTGGGAATCGGTAGAGAACTGCATCTGCTGTTCAGGCAAGCAGGACTTCGCCACATCGGTCCTCACGATCTCCAACACGCTCGATCCCGAATATCTCATCGTGGAACCCACGGGCGTGGCGAGGCTCGGCCGCGTGATGGACAACCTCGCGCAGGTGTCGTGGGTGCGCATCGAACTTCTGGCGCCCGTCGCCGTCGTGGATGCCGGCGCGTGGGAAGCCCAGCGCAGAAACGCTCCCGAGGTCTTCGACGACCAGGTGGAAAACGCCGCATCCATCGTCGTGTCCAAGCTCGGCGCCCTCGGTGCCGAGCAGGCTGTCGAACAGTTGGCGGCAAAGCTCAATCCCAAGGCGGAGCTTGTGATGGGCGCGTGGTCCGACCTGCCGGACGAATGGTGGTCATCTCTTCTGGAGCGACGCGTGGACGGTTCGTTCGACGGGGCCGCAGATGCCGAAGGGGGCTTCGAGCCGGACGAGCTGGAAACCATGATGCTCGATTATGCCGCCCTGCCGACGCCGAGCCATCTTCTGTGGCTTCTGGATGCCATGTCGGCGGGCGTGTTCGGACGCCTCGACCGCGCCAAAGGGGCGCTGCCTTGCGGCAATCAGTGGATTCGCTTCGATCTGGTGGAGCGTACGTGGGCGGTGACGGGGGCAGACGAGATAGAGGAGGATCGCTGCATCTTCATCGGTCACGACCTGTATCGCAACGGCCTGCGCGAGGCATTCGTCCCTGCGCTTCGGCGCGATGATACCGAAGCCCGTCACGGGCATCGGCACGGCCGCAACTGCGAGCATCACGCATATGAGCAGGGGGAGCACGAACAACGCACCTAGGGTTCCAGCTTGGCGCCATGTTGCAGACGATGCGTCGTGCGCCAGGCGTCCATGCGAGCGGAACGGTGCATACGCCTTATCGACGGCGCGTGCGTCGGATTTCGGGATGCCGTTTTCGGCCTACTTGCCCTCTTCCTCATCATCGTCGTCGAAGAAGCTCCAGTCGTCCTCTTCGTCCGCGGGTCCGCGATCGACGAACGTGCGGCGCGTGTTCCACTCCATGATGACGGCGACGATGATGCTGAGCACGAGCGCGCTCGCCACGAGCACGCCGATGCCTGCGTACGATTCGAACAAAAAGCTGTAGATGGCCTGAAGGTCCATGGAAGATCGCGTCTCTTTCCTGTCGCGCCCGCGCTCGGGGCGCCCGGTCCGCCGGATTCGGGAACGTGCGTTCGAAATACCCGTGCATTGTAGTAAACCCCTTTGCGGGCACGCAAGAAGCGCATCGAAAAACCGCCCGTCGCCTCTTCGTCGGAGGATCGCGGCCTTGCATGGGTGCGCTTCGGCAGCGCGGGCGGCACCCGTTCCGCGCCGTATGCATTTCGGCTTGCAAATAGGGTGTGACGCCCGATGCCCTTGGCGGCCGCGCGGAAGCGTGGGGTATACTAGGGCACCATCTTCGGAGGCGACGTGAGGAGCAAGCATGCTTGATATCAAGTTCGTGCGCGAACACCAAGATGTCGTGGCGCAGGCCATGAAGAACCGCAACGGTTCCTGGGATTCCGATGCGTTCAACGAGCTGGATGAATCGCGTCGCTCCTTCATCTCCGAGGAAGAAGGCCTTCAGGCCCGGCGCAATGCCGCGTCCAAGGAAATCGCGCGGCTGATGCGCGAGGGAAAGAACGAAGAGGCGGAAACGGCCAAGGAATCCGTCCGCGTCATCAACGAGAAGATCGCCGAGGCGTCCGCGAAGCGCGATGAAGCCGAACGCGCTCTGACCGAGCTTCTGAGCCACGTGCCCAACCTGCCTTCCGACACCACGCCGGTCGGCAAGGATGAAACGGAGAATCCCGAGATCCGCCGCTGGGGTACGCCGACCGAATTCGATTTCGAATGCAAGGCCCATTGGGATCTCGGTCCCGAGCTCGGCATCCTCGACTTCGAACGCGGCGTGAAGCTCGCCGGCACCCGGTTCGTGCTGCTCGGCGGCCTCGGCGCCCGTCTCGAACGCGCCCTCATCAACTTCATGATCGACACCCACATCTCGCGCGGCTACAAGGAATGGTGGCCGCCGGTCATGGCGAACGCCGCGACGCTGTTCGGCACCGGCCAGCTGCCTAAATTCGAAGACGACCTGTTCAAGACGCGTGAAGGCATGTATCTCATTCCGACCGCCGAGGTGCAGCTCACCAACATCCATGCGCAGGAAGTGCTCGACGCCTCCGATCTGCCCCTGAAATACTGCGCGTTCACGCCCTGCTTCCGCGAGGAAGCGGGCAGCGCGGGTCGCGACACGCGCGGCCTTATCCGCGTGCATCAATTCGACAAAGTCGAAATGGTGAAGTTCGCGACGCCCGAAGACGGCTTCAACCAGCTCGAACTCATGACGGCCGATGCCGAGAACATCCTGAAGCTGCTCGGCCTGCCGCATCGCGTCATCAGCCTGTGCACGGGCGATCTGGGATTCTCCGCGGCCAAGACATACGACTTGGAGGTCTGGCTGCCGAGCTACGACGGCTACAAGGAAATCAGCTCGTGCTCGTGTTGCACCGACTTCCAGGCGCGTCGCGCCGATATCAAGTATCGCGACGCCGCCTCGTTCAAGGGCACGCGCTACGCATACACGCTGAACGGTTCCGGCCTTGCGGTGGGGCGCACGATGGCCGCCGTCATCGAGAACTACCAGCAGCCCGACGGTTCCGTCAAAGTGCCCGACGTCCTCGTTCCCTACATGGGCGGCGTCGAGTGCATCAAGCCTGAATAGAAGCAGAGGGCATGAGCGAATCGCCAAGGCGTCCTTCGGTCAAGGGGAAGAGGCGGGCTTCCGCGCGTCGCACGGAGAAAAGCCCCGCCTCTTCTGCTGTGTCCGATTCCACGACGCGGATCGATCCTAAAAACGACGCACCTCGCGGGACGCGCGCTCCTGAGCGCGACGCTAAAGCTGCGGCTGCGGCATCGACGTCCGGCAAAACCGCCGCGCAGCCCGAGGCTCCTGCCGCGCATGCGCCGGCCGATACGCCGGACGCGAGCGTCGGAAAGGGAAATCCCGCTGGAGCGCGTCCGCCCGTGCAGAACCGTCGGAGCATCTCCAAAACGGGCGGGCTGGACGCGTCGTTCCTCGAATCCGACGAGGCGTTCTTCTCTCGCGCGCTTCCGACCGACCAGGCATCTGCCGCCGAATCGAAGGCCGCTGCCGCGAAGGAGGAAGGCGCGAAGCCCTCCGCTTCGTCGCTCGTACGCGAGACGAATTGGAAGAAGGTGACGCTCATCACGCTTGCCGTCCTGGCTTTCGTCGTGATCATCGCGGGCGCAGGCTTCGTATGGCAGACGTTCTTCCGCTATGACGATACCGCCGACATCCAGGGGGAATGGATCACCGACGACGGGTCCATGACCGTGGTCATCGACGATGGCTCGATCAATATGCCGAACAACCTGCCGTATGCCTACACGCTCGATACCTGGAACAAGACGATCTCGTTCGATTTCCAGGGGCTTTCGGGCTCGGGCACGTATACGTTCTCCGCCGATCGCCAGCACCTCGTCATCACCGAGCAGGACGGGGAGACCTCGGTCGCCACCAAGCTCTCGCGCCTGTCCGACGATTCGTCCGCGAAGGCGAAGATCGTGAACGGAGCGGCCACGCTTCCAAGCCCCCCTGAGGCCGAAGGGGAGGATTCGGGCGATGCCGCATCCTCGTCGGACGAGGGCGAAGGCGCAGGCTCGGAAGGCGCCGATTCCTCGCTCGATTCCATTGATTCGTCTGCGACGGTCACGTTGGCCGGGGGCGTGCGCAGCGCGTCGAACGGCGCGATGCTTCCGCCTTCGGGGGCGGGCGCGGAGGAGCATGAATAGCGCCGTTTCGCGTCCTCCGGTTTCGGTCGATCGCATCTCCATCGGAAGCGACCGCATCGTCGCGACCTTGAGCGTCGCGCACGCGCGGTTCGGGCTCACGTCGCCGCGTGTCATGGCGCGGGTTCTCGAGCGCCATCCGAATCTTCTTCACCACACATGCATCAACGACGAGGGCGATATGTTCGGAGCCGTCGCCGACCATACGTCCATTCCGCACCTCATCGAACATCTTGCAATAGATTCCCAGGTCAATAACGGATTGCACGAGAGGCGGGAATCGCCCGCGACCTTCGTCGGATCGTCCCGTTGGGGCGGCGTCAATCCGGACGGATCTCGAAACGCCCAGGTGGAGATTTCGTTTTCCGACGATCGTATTGCGATTCGCGCCCTGAACGAGGCGGTCGCCCTGGTCAATGGGATTCTCGCGAAGGATTCCGCTTCGTAGCCATTCGTGCATCGTTATGCGCACAATAAGGGCAGGCAGCAACCAAACGGCAACGTCGGGCGATACGAATCCCGCTACCGCGGCGGCACGCTCGTATAATGCTGCACATGCGTACAGACGCGCTTCGGCGCGACGTCCAAGGAGGAAGCCATGGGAACGTTCAAAACGCTGGTCGTTGGAAGCCTGGCAGGCGTAAGCGCCGTCGCCGCCTATAAGTACATGAACGATCCTGAGTTCCGTCAGACCGTCGTCGACACGCTGAACAAGGCGGCGGACGATTTGAACGCCAAGGCCGAGGAAATCCGCCGGAAGGGCGAAGGCTACGTCGCTGCCGCCGGTTTCGCGCCTGCGCCTGCCGCGGCCGGAGCTGCGGACGGCGATGGGGCCGCGCAGGCTCAGCGTACCTACGTGACCGTCGACAACGCGCGCAGGATCATCACGGACACCGCCGCGAAGGTCGCCGCCAAGGCTGAAGAAGTCGCAGGCAACGCCAAGGAAGCCATCGCAGGCGGCGCCGAGGCCTTCGGTTCCGACGACGAGCTGCGCGACAAGATCAACGAGGCGCGCGAGCGCATCGCCGCCCAGGTCGCCGCGAACGTCGCCGCATCCCAGGAAGAGGCCGCATCTTCGGATTCCGCCGGCATCGCGGACGAAGCGGCTCCGGCAAAGGCCGCCGACGAAGGGGCCGATCAGGCCTAGCGCAGAGTCGGGGCGACCGGATGGCATATGACCGCGAAGGCCGGTTTTCCGGCCTTCGTCTATATCGGAAGGCAAGGGCATGGCAAAGAAGGGGCTCATCACGACGTCCGATCTCGAGCGGATGCGCGTGCGGGGCGGCAAGAGCGGCCGCAAGAACATCGGCCGCGTGAATACGTGCGTCTTCCATCCCAAGGAAAAGCGCTGCATCGGCTTCATCGTGAAGCGCCCCGACCTGCTCTGGATGTTCCATCGCAAAGACGTCTTCGTCGCGCTCGATGAATTCGAGCTCGTCGACGGCCGCATCGTCGTCGCACCCGAATCCAAGATGTCGGGTCCTGCCGCCTGCAAGCGTATGTGCTTGAACTGGGATTCCTGCATCCTTTGGTCGGGGCTTCCGCTCATGGTGGACGAAGAGACGGCCATCGGCACCGTGGGAACGGTGACGTTTTCGCGCATCACGGGAGACATCGAGTCGGTCGTCGCGTCGAATGGCGTGACGTCGCGGTACCTGCTGGGCACGCTCGAGGTTCCGGCCGATTGCATTCTCGGGTTCCGCCGCGGCATGGGGGTCGATCTCTCTGCGGGCGACGCCGCCGCCGGATCCGAATCCGAGCAGACGTTCAAGGGCGCCATCCTCGTGTCCGACGATGTGTGGGAGCTTCAACCCGAAGGCGGCTGGGCGGAAGCCGCTGGGGAATTCACTGCGAAGGCCCAGGCCAAGATTCAGGAAGCCACCGATGCGGTGAAGCCGAAAGCCCAAGCCGCCGCTGCGGCGGCGGGCGACGCCATCAACAAGGGCGCATATGCCACCGGCAAGCAGATCGCTGCGAGCAAGGGCATGTTCTCGAGCTTCAAAGAGGAATATCGCCGCGCCCGCACGGGCGATGACGAGGCCCTTGCGGTTCCATCCGACGACGATGCGGACGGCGCGCTCGATGTCGACGAGTCCCGTCCGAAGACCTCCTCGAAGCCCGAGGGCGCCTCGGGATCCGGCTCGGCTCCGTCGATCGGCGGCATGTTCGCCGCATTCAAGGAAGAATACGACAAGGCATCCAAATGACGGTATCCGACACACGAAAGAAAGTCGCCGAACGCCTGGAGGCGCCTGTATCCGAAAGGCCCCGCCTTGCACGCCTGACCAAGGCCGACCTCATCAAGCTCATCGGTTTCGGCATCTTCATCGCCATCATCGTGGCGGCGACGGTCGCGCTCACGCCGCTGTTCGCCGGCATGGGAACCGAATCGGGGCGCGAGGAGCTGATCGCGAAGATCAAGGGCGCAGGTCCTCTGGGCGTGCTTATGCTTCTGGGCCTGCAGCTGCTCCAGGTCATCGTCGCCATCATTCCGGGCGAGGTCGTGCAGCTCGTCGCCGGCGCGATGTACGGCGTTGCAGGGGGCGCGGCCATCATCCTTATCGGATGCGTGATATCGAGCGCCATCCTCTTCGCGGTCGTGCATCGCCTGGGCGCGCCGTTCGTGCGCGACATGATTCCCGAGAAATGGCTGGACAAGGTCACCGATTTCGAGCAATCGGAAAAGCTCGACGTCATGGTGTTCGTGCTCTTCCTCATACCGGGCATGCCGAAAGACGTGCTCACGTATCTGGTTCCTTTGACCGACATGCCCATGCGCAAGTTCGTCATCATCTCGAACGTCGCCCGCGTACCCGGCGTGCTCATGTCCATGCTTGCGGCGGACGGCCTGCTCAACGGTGATTTCAAAGCTGTGGTCATCATCGCGGTCGCGGTCGGGGCCGTCGCGGCGGTCGGCATCATCTTCCGCGAGAAGATCATGGGCGCGTTCAAGTCCCGCAAGGCTTCCGGAAGGTCTCGGTCGGAACATGGTAAGGTCCTCGGCCGCACGTCGTCAGAGGACGGCGAGAACTTCGATAGGTAGGCGGCATAACGCCGCCGCCGGCCTTCGATCGGCGGCTGCACGATAGGCGGCCTTCGATCGGCGGCTGCACGATAGGCATACGAGAACGATAGGCAGACGATACGGAAAGGGTGCGCCGATGCGCCTCATCTCATGGAACGTGAACGGCTTGCGCGCCGTTGTGAAGAAGGGCTTCGACGAGGCGTTCGCCGCCCTCGACGCCGATGTGTTCGCCCTGCAGGAGACCAAGCTCCAGGAGGGCCAGATAGAGCTTGATCTGCCTGGATACGTGCAGAATTGGAGCTATGCCGAGAAGAAGGGCTATTCAGGCACCGCGGTCTTCTCGCGGGAAGAGCCGCTGCAGGTCGTGCATCATGTGGGCACGCCCGCCCTCGACACCGAAGGCCGCATATGCGCCTGCGAGTTCGAGAAGTTCTGGTTCGTGGACGTCTATACGCCCAATGCCCAGCCCGAGCTCGCACGCCTCGAGCATCGCATGGCCTGGGACGCCGCGTTCCGCGAATTCTGCAAGAACCTTGAGGCGGGCGTCGTGCCCGAGGGATTGGGATACGCTTCCGCCGAGCCCAAGCCCGTCATCATGTGCGGCGATTTCAACGTGGCGCACCAGGAGATCGACCTCAAGAACCCGCGTTCCAACCGGGGCAGTCCGGGCTTTTCCGACGAGGAGCGTTCGTCGTTCACGTCGCTGCTCGACGCCGGCTTCGCCGATACGTTCCGCATGCTGCACCCCGATCTCGAGGGTGCGTATTCATGGTGGAGCTACCGCTTCAATGCGCGCAAGAACAACGCGGGGTGGCGCATCGACTACTTCCTCGTGAGCGACGCGCTGCGCGGCGCCATCGAATCGGCGTCCATCTATGACGAAGTGATGGGCAGCGACCACTGCCCGGTCGGGCTCGATATCGCCCTATAGGCTATAATCGTACGATTCTGCGGCAAAAGGGAAGGCCACGGCGCAATTGTGCGAGACAGCGTGAAGACAAGGGCCCGCCTTCAGAAGGCGGTGAGAAACACGCTCCAGAGGGTGATGATCCTCGGGAGCGCGTTCTCGCTGTTCCTCCTCGGGCTCGTCGCCATCGTCGTCGTCGTCAAGGTTGTGATCGGATAGCCATGTGGCAGCGCTTCACATTCACCGATCTGCGCATCATCGCGCACTATCTGGGCGCTCTGACCATGTTCTTGGCCGTGGCCCTGTGCGTGCCGCTTGCCACTTCCGTTGTGATGCAGGAATGGAACGCGACCGAGCGGTATCTGTTCGGCATAGGCATCGCGCTGTTCATCGGGTCGGCCCTGCGCCTTGCCTACCTCGAGCCGCGCGCGCTCACCCAGCAGCAGGCCCTTGCCGTCACGGGGCTCGCGTGGCTTCTGCTCGCGCTGGTCGGCGCCATCCCCCTGTACATGTCGGGCCATTTCATTTCGTATCTCGACGCGTTCTTCGAGGGCATGAGCGCATGGACCACCACGGGCGCGTCCATGATCCAGGACCTCGAGCATCTGTCCGCGGCCGATAACATGTGGCGCTTCGTCATGCAGACGGTCGGGGGATTGGGCGTGGTCGTTATCGCCCTTTCGCTCGGCATCTTCGGCAGCTCGGGGGGCTCGTCGCTGTATGCGACCGAAGGCCGAAGCGAGCACGTCATTCCGAACATCATCCAGACGACGCAGTTCATCGTGCGCGTGGCCGCCGTCGCCATCCTGACGGGAACGGTCGTGCTGTTCCTGGCATGCCTGGCCATCGGCATGGAACCTTCGCGCGCCCTGCTTAACGGCCTCTGGCTTTCGACCGCCTCGTTCAATACCGGCGGCATGTCGTCGATGAGCCTGGGCATCAACTACTATCACTCTTGGGGTATCGAGATCATCGTGCTCATGCTCATGCTTTTCGGCACGGTGAACTTCACGCTGTACAACGAAATCTGGCGCGGCCGGATCGAACATTTCTTCAAAGATATCGAGGTGCGCACCTCGGCGGTCTGGCTTATCGTCGTCGTAGGCGTGGTCACGACCGCCATCTGCGTTTCCGGGCGTTTTTCCGACCTTCCGACGCTCGTTCGGCGCGGCGTCTTCACGATCGTCTCCGCGTTCACCACCGCGGGCTTCCAGCCCATCACGTCGAACCAGCTGACGACCATCGTATCGTCGGGCGCGCTCATCGTGCTCGTGTTCGTGATGATCGTCGGCGGGTCTGCCGGCAGCACTTCGGGCGGCATCAAGGTGCTGCGCGTGGGAATTCTGGGCAAGGAACTTGTCGCATACGTGAAAGACCTGCTGGCACCCGCATCCGCGCGTCAGGTGGTCACGTTCTACCATGTGGGCAAGCGTCCTCTCAGCACCGCGCTCGTCCGTGCGAACCTTGCGGTGTTCCTGCTGTTCTTGGCGGCGCTCATGCTGACCACGATCGTGACGGTCGCGTTCGGATACGAAGCGTCGCCTGCGCTCTTCGAATCGGCATCCATGGTGTCGAACATCGGCATGTCGGCCGGCATCGTGCAGCCTGGCATGCCCGACGTGCTCAAATACCTGTACATCTTCGATATGTGGGCCGGCCGTCTCGAATGGGTCACGCTTGTCGCGCTGCTCGTGTCGTTCTCGGCTTCGCTGAAGCCGAAGAAACGGGTGGGCCATGGGCGATAAATCCGTAATCACGCATCGCATCTGGGCGTTCATGGCCGCAGGGATCCTTGCGGCCTCGCTTGCGCTGCCCGCGGCCGCGTTCGCCGACGACGATGATGTGGCCTCGTCCGATTCCTCGTCCGCCCAAGACGTCTCCGCGGCGGGCGACGGCACCACGACCTCGGGCGCAGTCGTGCGCGCCGGCGGAGCCAAGTCGGGGACGAACGGCTCGCCGTCGGAGGATTCTTCGGGCGCGTCCGGCAACAGCAAGGCGGGATCGGGGGCTTCCTCGGGCATCCTCGAAGCAGCCGATACCGCAGGCAAGCCTGCCGTCGAGGCGGCCGACGAGGCTACGCCGCTCGAAGCGGAGGGGAACGTGATCGACGAGGGGCAGCTGGCCGACAACTCGTTTCTCTATGACGCGCAGATAGGCGACCTTGCATCCGCCGATTCTTATTACGATAGGCAGACGGTCCAGGTCACAGGCGAAGTCGTCGGAGATGCCGTGAATGTCGCCGGCGGAAAGCCCGGGCGCGTATGGATCGTCTTGCGCGATCCGAAGAGCGGCGCCACCGTTCCTGTCATCATTTCGAAGGAAGACGCCGAGAAGATCGACACCTTCGGGCGCTACGGCGCCGCGGGAACCACTTTGCGCATCAAGGGCACGTACTATCTGGACGATATCGAGCAGCAGGGGGAAAGCGACATCCATGCGACCAAGGTAGTGGTGGTTTCGGAAGGCGGACGGCATTCGGACCTGATCGTCGTCAGCGCGTTCAAGATGCCGCTCATCGCCATCGTGCTCGGCGCCGCGCTGACGTTCCTGCATTGGTATCTGCGCGAGAGGAACCGCTGATGCGCGGCCTGGTGGTGAAGCTCGACCGCGGATATCCTCTGGTGAAAGATGCGCAGGGGCGCGAAATCAGATGCGAGCACGCCACGACGCTGGTCAAAGGCTCCCGCGTGCGTGCGACGACCGGGGATGCGGTCGAGTTCTCCGTGCCCGAGGGGCACGATAAAGGCATCATCGATCAGGTGCTCGCGCGTCGGAACGCCTTCGTGCGCAAGGACCCGGCGGAACGTTCGCTTCCTCAGGTCCTGGCCGCCAACTTCGACAAGGTCTTCGTCGTTGAACCGCTGGTAAATCTCAATGTGCGCAGGCTTGAGCGTGAACTGGTCCTGGCGCACGAGAGCGGCGCGGACGTGCAGGTGCTGCTGACCAAGGCCGATCTTGCCGATGACGATGAGGCCCTTGAGTCCGCGAAGATGCTGGTCGAACGCGTGGCGCAGGGGACGGAGGTGCTCGTGGTGTCCGACCAGGATGCCGAGAGCGTCGAAGCCGTGCGTGCCGCCGTTCGTCCCGGCGAGGTGGCCGTGCTGCTCGGCAAGAGCGGCGTGGGGAAATCGAGTTTGGTGAATGTCCTTGTGGGCAAGGACATTCAGGCCACGGGCGCCGTGCGCGAACGCGATGGGCGCGGAAGGCATACGACGGTCTCGCGGGAGATGGTGGATATTCCCGGCGGCGGCCGCGTCATCGACATGCCGGGCGTCCGAGGCCTTGCGCTCTGGGATGCCGACGAAGGCATGGGCGCGGCGTTCGCCGATATCGAAGCGCTTGCGGAAACCTGCCGTTTCGGCGATTGCCGGCATGATGGCGAACCTGGCTGCGCGGTCGAGGCCGCCGTGGCGCGCGGGGATGTGGCTGCAGAGCGCCTGGAAAGCTATCGACGGCTCAAGGCCGAAACCGACGAGGCCAAACGCCGTCGTGAGGAATCCCGTCGCATCCGGTCGCGCAAAGGGCACCCCCGCCGCTGGCAGGGCTGAGCGCCGCTCTGGGTTTCTTCGGAGCGCTGCGCGACCGATTCGGTTTCCTTTCTATGGGATTAAACAGGTTTCATTTCTCGTCCGAGGTATTTGCCGCTGATCTCGTAATTTAACTATGGTTAAATTCGTAACGCCTACGCTTTTCCGCTGATGATTCCCCCAAAAAAGTCCTTGCAAAAGACCCCCCCCCCTTCTCCTAGCATTGGCCATATTACATAACAACTCTACAAAAGGGGCTGCGTATGGAATCGACATCAGCAGGAATTGGGAAGATGGGAAAAGGCAGGATAGCTGCGCTGGCGGTGGCGCTTTTGGCGACTCTGCTTCTCTTGGTGAGCGTGGATACGCGAAGCGCCTTTGCCCAAGAGCTCAGCTTGGATGACGTGACCATCCAGTCTTTCAAGATCATTGACACCACGCACGGCGACGCGGAGATCGAATACTCGCTGAGCTCCGAAGCCTCGCCTAAGACCGATCCAGCTGCGTTCAGCAATGCGATTTGCGAGGGCCAGAAGGTCTCGTCGCTTAAGCTCGAGGCGAAAGTTGCGTATGACGGCAGCGACGCCATCCAGGATGGGGATACGTTGACGATTCCAGCATCGGTTGGAAGAGGCCTGAATTTCGCCCCCCGTCCCTTGCTTGATGGCGACAATAATCAGTTGGGTACTTTTGAGTACACCGACGGTAAATTCGTGCTCAAGTTCAGCGGGGACTACCTCAAAAACCACAGTATAAAAAAATTCGAGATAACGCTTCAAACTGGCGGAATAACACACTATCGAGATGAACTAGGGCACACGCTGACACTGGGTGAGCGCGCTCTTTCTCAGGGAGTACTTGGTAAAGACACTCTCTATGCCGCCCATGAGAAATACTACGTTATTGCCAAAGCCGTCGGAGCGACAAATACCGCACTTTCCATTAGATCCGATCTAACCACCAATCAAAGCATGGATTGGGACATAAAGGTGTTCAATGATGCGCGTGCTATAGACGGATACCATTTCCGTATGCCCTATATGCTAGAGCACAATGGAGCCTATAGTCCTAATTCGCTTACCGGGGTCTATGTAGAGAGCACCTTCGCCGATTGCGCAGCCGAGCCGGAACTAGCCAGGAGTTGGTCTGAATTTTCAGGAATCAACGACCAAGGAGAAGTATTATCCGGTTGGTATGGGCAGTACCTTTCAGCGAACACCTTCCTCACCAAGGTTGACCAAGGGGCAAAGAGCAAGAGCGATGTCAAAGCCGCTTTGCAGAATGGCCAGTACTGCATGTATAACAACCACGACGGTAGCTATACCTTCATGCTGAAGTGGTGGGATATGAACGATCCTGCCGGACCTAAATACGACGATCTCGCTGGCGTTGCAGATGCAGGAGGCATGGGAAACCTTCTCAAGAATAACTATCCAGACATCTTCGGAAACGTTTCTTCTGCAACAATAGGAAAGATCAATCAAATATATGCGGGGAAGGCTCTGCAAAATATTTCCGTACGTGTTCGGGTCGTCCATCCGGTTGTAAACACGCCGACCGATAAGACGGGCACCGTTGAAATGACAAGCGATCAGGGTTCGAGTACGGCAACCGGTACGGCCACCCTGACCCCTTCGAGCGCCGCCATCGATGCGCCGGCAGATCCTCTGACTGTCAAGATGCTCAAGACCGACAAGGAAAGCGGTGCGGCTCTCTCCACCGGTTTCTCTTTCAAACTCCAGTCCTCGAATGATGGCGGAACGAGCTGGACAGACGTTGCAGTGGATGCTTCCATGCTCGACGTAGGCTCCCTCAACCCTGACGGCACTCTCACGCCCGATGCCAATGGCGCCATCCAAGTCAAAGGCCTCACCGGCGGCATGATGTACCGCTTCGTGGAGGTCTCGCACGCCAACGGGTATCCCGACGTGGCTGTCGACGAGGCGCATCCCAACGATGCCGATCATACGACCTCGGCAAACTCCGAGGCGGTCACGGTGACGAGCCAGGGTTCCGGGCAAGTCATCACCATGTACAACCAGAAGGCCAAGGTGGATGTCTCAGGCGTGAAGAACTGGGACGACGACAACGACCGCGACGGCGCGCGCCCTGCCTCCATTACCGTCAACTTGCTCCGGGACGGCACGCCGATCGATTCCAAGACGGTCACGCCCGATGCTTCGGGTACGTGGGCCTATAGCTTCTCGGGTCTCGCTCAGTACGATTCGGTGGACGGACACGAGTTCAGCTATCGAATCACGGAAAACGCCGTTGCCGACTATGCGACCGTGATCAATGGCTACGACATTACCAACTCTCACACGCCAGGCAAGACCTCGGTTACCGCTACCAAGGCATGGGACGACGGTGCGAATGCCGATGGAATTCGTCCGGCATCCGTCCAACTGCAGCTCTATGCCAACGGGGTTGCCTTGGGAGCGCCGGTTGCCGTGGACGCGGCGAGCGGTTGGACTCATACCTGGACGAATCTCAATGAAAAAGAGGCAGGTACGAACATCTCCTATACGGTAGAGGAAACGGATGTTCCTGCCGGATACACCTCGGCCACCGCAGGGGATGCCACGAACGGCTTCACCATCACCAACACGCATGTTCCCGAGACAATGGATATCTCAGGTACCAAGACGTGGGACGATGCCGACAATCAGGACGGCATGCGTCCGCAAAGCATCACCGTGAACCTTCTTGCCGATGGACAGAAGGTCGCCGAGAAGCAGGTGACGGAAGCCGACGGATGGGCCTACAGCTTCACCGGCATGACCAAGAACAAGGCCGGTCAGGCCATTGATTACACGGTCACCGAAGATGCGGTTGAGGGATATACGGCCACCGTCGCCGGCTTCGATATCACCAACACGCACGTACCGGGCACGGTCGATGTCACCGTCTCCAAGATCTGGAACGACGGCAATGACAAGGACGGAATCCGTCCGGCAAGCGTTATGGCGCAGCTCTATGCTGACGGCGTGGCGCAGGGAGGCGCGGTCGAGCTCTCCTCCGCCAACGGTTGGACGTCGACTTGGACGGGGCTTGCCGAGTACCAAGGAAGGCACAAGGTCTCCTACACGGTGGAAGAGGCCTCGGTACCCGACGGCTATACCTCTTCGGTCAAAGAGCAGGCTTCGGGCAATTTCGTCATCACCAACGCCCACACACCCAAGGTGAACCCCACGCCCGAACCGGGGCCTGCTCCTGATCCTTCCTCTCCGGGTTCCAAGCCTCCTGCCTCGGGACACCAGGGAAAGACGATGCCTGCGACCGGTGAAGGACCGGTGCTCCCCGGCATCCTGACGCTTGCGGCCGCGTCGCTCGTCGGCCTTGCATGGGCCGCAAAGAAGCGTATGCGCAACGAGGGCGGCATGCAATCGTAGAGCATCCAGCCGCATACCTGCGCAAGGATCGCTTTTCACGTGGGCTGAACCTCTAGCATCGGACCCGGGATGAACGTTCATCCCGGGTCTTGTTGCGTCAAGAGCCGATGAAGCGCAGGGGAGGGATCACGAGCGCTCTATTCGTGCTGCCGCCTGCTGGGAAAACATCTGCCGATGCCGCACGCTCCTTGCCGTTGCGGCAGTCGGGCGTATACTCGGGAAAACACCTGCGACGAAGGGGGTCGTCATGGCTAAGCTTTCTGCCGGCATTTCGCGCGAGGACGCATGTAACCTGCTTAAGGCTCACAACAAGGATGAATTCCATATCGAGCACGGCGAAACGGTCGAGAACACGATGCGCTACTTCGCACGTGAATTCGACCCCGAGAACGAGGAATTCTGGGGCATCGTCGGCTTGCTGCACGATCTGGACTGGGAAGAACACGACGACGATCCGGTGAACCATACGGTCTACGCCGCCGAAATCCTGCGCCCCTTGGGCGTATCCGACGAGCTCATCCATGCCATCCAGTCGCACAACCACGACTACAATCCCGCTCTGCCGAAGCCCGAGCTCTACATGGAGAAGATCCTGTTCGCCTCCGAGGAGCTGACCGGCCTCATCGGCGCGGCTATCGTTATGCGTCCCTCGAAGAGCGTCATGGATTTCGAGGTCAAGTCGCTCAAGAAGAAGTTCAAGGACAAGCGTTTCGCCGCGGGCGTGAGCCGCGACGTCATCCGCAGCGGCGCCGAGATGGTCGGTTGGGAGCTTGACGAGCTTTTCGAGCGCACCATCATGGCCATGCGCTCCTTCGCCCCTGATCGCGACACCTTCGTTTCGCCCGAATCGTAGGGCTCCGCATCGGAGGCACCGCGTTTCTCGTGCGGCGATGAACAGGAAGGCGCCGTCAGGCTGCGACCCGACGGCGCCTTCCTTGAATGCTGCCCGCCTATGTGCGATGCGCTTGCTTCTTTCTATTCGACGGGTTCGCCGCTGAAGTCCAGCCCGTGCGTGATCTTGCGGGCGCTCTCCAGGTCGAAGAATGAGTCGAATTCGGGGCTCTGGAACAGCTCGATGCTGGTTTGCGCCTTCCTCTGGGCTTCGGCATAGATGTCCCAGAAACCGACGGTGCTGACCTCGCCGGTGAAAGGATTGGCCCAGGATGCGTGCTCGTGGTTGTCGAACGCGCACAGAGACGATTCGTTGACGCGGTGCGCCATGGCGGCGTAGAAGGAGTGTCCGCGGCCTAGGATGCCGCGTTCGATGGCGTTGAACGTCTTGTGCCCGGTCTGTTCGGGCGAATACATCAGCCGCTGCACCAGGCGGAACCCATGCACCGCGCGGCTGAAGATCACATCGGGGACCGAAAGCCGATAGGCACGCAGGCAGACGAAGACGTACATCTTCCCGATGATGCGCAGCACATCCTCGGACGCATTGAGCACCTCTTTATAGGGCCGGTATTCGCGAATCGTGAGATTCATCTTATTGACCAGCACGACCTCGTCGATCGTGCGTTCGATTTCCGCGTGCACGTCGTTGCCGTCGGCGCGGGTGATGCCGTCGAGCCCGGCGTCGCAGATGGCGAACTGCTGCGCGTATATGAACGGATGCGCGCTGCTGTCGAGCGTGTAATGGCACAGAAAGCCTGCCGCATACGCTTCTCCGATCAGGCGCTCGCTATCCGTGAGGGCTTCGAGGCTTTCACGGATGGCGGCGATGAGCGCGGTGGGGCGGTCATGGTGCATGTTCGACCCGAGTGACGTGAATGCTTTCATGTCGGGTGCTGCAACCAGGTAGAACAGCGGATCGGGGCCTTGGTTGCCCAGCAGGAACGCATCGCGGGCATCGGGGCTTTCGCCTATGAGCGCATTGTTCGCGGCATAGAAATCCCTGCCGAAGAAATCATGGGTCAGGATAGCGGGCATGACCTATCTCCTGTCTGTTGCGGGTGCGCGGTCGTCGGCGGGCATCGCTCCGCATGCAGGAGGCGGCCGTCGAATCAGGCCGCACGATGGAGCCTGAGCGCGTTGCATTCCCATCCTACCATCGTGCCGCCGCGAAGGAGCAGCACAGGCTTCGCGGGGAGGCTTGCAGCGAGGCCTGGTCGCATTTTGTGGCGAAAAACCATCGAATCGGCCAAGAATTCCATTGATACATGCCGTTGATTAGGTGAAAATGACTTCCGTATATTGGAATGCCGCCCTGGGACAAGCTCGGCGGGCATTCCGCATGTGCAGGATTTTGCAGGGAGGAACACAATGCATCAGAACCGTACGACGGGCGGGGCCTCC
>NZ_ALNO01000003.1:0-1158 GCF_000293015.1 Slackia sp. CM382 | reverse complement strand
CGGGCGTCACCGTCCTGGAGCCGGCCTTCGCGCCGTCGCGCATCAGGTTCACCGTGATCGAGGCGGGACGGACCCCGTCGCGGTCGCCGTCGTCTTCCCAGGACTTGGTCCCGGAGACGTCCACGGTCTCCTTGTTGGTGTTGGTGATCGTGAAGCCGGAGGCCGCGTCGCCCGTAACGTCGCCGTCGTAGTTCGGCACCGGGTATTCCTTCACGGTGTAGACGATCTCGCGGCCGTGGTCGTATTTGGGCAGGCCCGAGAACGCGCCCGACCAGTTGTTATCGGCGTCGAGCTTGAGCTCCTTGCCCGTGTCTTTGCCGTCGGCGAGCAGGCGCACGGTCACCTCGGAGCCCGCGGGCCCGACCCATTTCTTCACGACGGGGACGTCGACGGTCGCGGGCGTATGCGTGTTCGTGACCGTGTAGCCCGCCGTCGCGTCGCCGGCCACGGCGACGTCGTAGCCGCTCGGCACGCCGGCCTCCTTGACGGTATAGGCGATGTTCTTGCCGGCCTCCTTCAGGTTCAGGCCGGTCCAGGTGTGGGTCCATCCGTTGGCCTCGGAGAGCTCGACGGGCGCGCCCAAGGGCTTGCCGTTCGCGTAGAGCTGGACCTTGATCGATGCCGGGCGCAGGCCGTCTTGATCGTCGGCGTCGACCCACGTCTTGGTCACGGTGACCGAGGTCTTGCCAGGCGTGTAGGAGTTGACGATATCCGTGCCGTTCACCTCGGTGGCGTAGTTCGGGACCGCCTCCTCGACGACCGTGTAGGCGTACTCGTGGCCGTCCGCGGCGTACTTGGGAAGGCCGGTGAACGAGTAGGCCCACATGCCCGAGGCGTCGGGCGTCACCGTCCTGGAGTCGGCCTTGGCGCCGTCGCGCATCAGGTTCACGGTGATCGAGGCGGGACGGACCCCGTCGCGGTCGCTATCGTCGTCCCAGGACTTCGTCCCGGAGACGTCCACGGTCTCTGTGTTCGTGTTCGTGATGGTGAAGCCGCTCGCGGCGTCGCCCTCGACGGAGCCGTCGTAGTTCGCCACCGGGTCTTCCTTCACGGTGTAGACGATCTCGTCGGCAGTGCCGGCCTTGTACTTGCGCAGGTTGTCGAAGGTGCCCTTCCAGCCGTTGCCGGCGTTGAGCTTGAGCTCCTTGCCGGTGTCCG
>NZ_ALNO01000002.1:0-5472 GCF_000293015.1 Slackia sp. CM382 | reverse complement strand
GTTGTGCTGGTGCGCCATGCCTCGCCTTTCTCCCGATTTCGATAACGACCTGGACAGCCGTCATTGTACGGGAGGGGCGAGGCGTGCGCGCAGCGCCAAGGGTCCTCCACCCGCATAGCGGGTGGTTTTCTGGCTCTCGCGCTTCGCGCAGAGGCCAGGGTTGTGGACCCTTAAAGAAAGCCCCGCACATGTGCGGGGCAAACTGTCCAAGGGCAGCACACGGGACGCGTTTTCTGGCACCGCTGCTGAGCAAGCGACCGATCGCATAAAAAAGCATAAAAAGGGACTGTCCCCATTTATGCAGAATCCGACCAGGAGAGACTCTCTTCTGGTCGGATTTTTGGAGGGGGCTGAAGTTGGACGGTTGGCTACGCGGTAATCGTGTCGGCAGCCACGAAACCGCTGGCGGCGGCGAAGCCCTGCGCGGTGCCGCCGATGATGTGCATCGGGTAGTTCGTGTGGTACATGGACCCGTTGTCCGAACCGACGGCGTACAGGCCGGAAATGGGCTCGCCGGTCTCGTCGCTGAGCACCTGCATCTTGTCGTTGGTCAGCGGGCCTCCCTCGGTGCCGTACGCGGACGGGGCGATCTTCGCCGCATAGTACGGAGCCTCGAGAACGGGGATGACGAACTCGCCGGTCAGACCGAAACGGGGGTCGGGCTCGCCGTCGGCGATGGCGTTGTAGTGCTCGACCGACGCCTTCAGCGCATCGGCGGGAACGCCCATCTTCTCTGCAAGTTCGTCCAAAGTCTGGGCGGACACGATGGAATCGTACGACTCGATTTCCTGCATCAGGTCGCCTTCGGTCATACCGGTAACGTAGTCGACCTGGCCCATCTCGGCAAAAGCGTTCACGTAGGGCGCGTCGGCCACAGCCCACGCCGTCTTTTGGTTGCGCACGGAAAGGTTGCGGAAGGCCGTCCGGCTGGTTACGGTTTCGGCCTCGTTTAAGAAGCGCTCACCCTTTTCGTTCACCGAAAGCGTTGCGTCCCAGCAGAATACCATGTTCGCGATGTCGTTGAACCCGGTTGCCCCTTCTACGGCGCCGAAGGTGTACATCATGGCGGACTGCCCATGCATCCTGCCGCCAGCGGAAAGGCCCATGTTCACGCCCGTGCCCATGCGGCCGCCCATGCCCACGATGACGATCTCGCCTTCGTCGGCGCCAACGTACTGCTTCATCATGTCGGGGTTGTCGGCAAAGCCGCCCGTCGCCAGCACCACGGCCTTGGCGTTCACCTGGATGGTGCCCTCGCCGCCCTCGGCCAAAAGCCCGGTCACGGTGCCGTCCTGCATCACGAGCTCGGACGCAGTGACGCCAGTGCGCAGCTCAAGGTTCGGCATGGTGTCGCCGTAGTCCCACAGCGGCTGAAGCATGCCCTCGCCCATGTGCAGGAAGTTCCCCTCGTCGTCGAAGCACACGCTGCCCCAGTAGGTGTCCTCGCTGATGGGGCTGTACTGTAGCTTCGCGCCATGGTCGATGGCCCAGTCGGTAGCGGGGCCGCTGTTCGCCAGATACATGGACAGCACGTCGGGCGACGCTCCCCACGACTGGAACTCCATGTAGTCGTGATACAGCTGGTCGAGCTTCAGGTCCAGCCCCTGCTCGCGCATGGCGTAGCCGCCGATGGTGGCAATGCCCTCCGTAATGGCCGATGCGCCCCCTCGAACCAGGTACTGCTCCAGCCACAGCACGTTGGCCCCGTTCTCGGCGGCGCGCACGGCTGCATAGGTTCCCGCGGTGCCGGAGCCCACGACCACCACGTCGACGTCCACGGTCTCGACGATGTTGGCGGCGGGCGCCGAGCACCCTGCAAGCGCGGCGAAGGCCCCTGCGCCGGCCACGCCGGCTGCTGCCAGGAAGTTTCTGCGGGTCATGTCCATAATGGGTCCTTTCTTCGATAGAACAAAAAAGAATGCCCGGTTCGCCGAACTGAGCCGGGCACAGGTTTCGGCATGCCTTACTGCTGGGCGACGTGCTTGCCGGCCAGGTAGCCGTAGGTGAGCGCCGCGCCGTGGCTTGCGCCGGACAGGCTGAAGGGGTAGTCGTCCACGAAGCGGCCGCCCTGCGTGTTGCCCACAGCGTACAGGCCAGCAATGGGACGCAGGTCGTCGTCGAGCACCTGGGCGTTGTCGTTCGTGACCAGGCCGCCCATGGTCACCAGAAGGCGCATACAGCTGACGTCGTCAACGGAGGTGTGCTTCAGCGTGTCGTAGGTGATGGCCTTGAACGGAGGCGTGGCAATGGCGTGCATTTTCTCGGCCGCCTTGCCGAAGTCGTCGTCGTGGCCCTTCGCGCACAGCTCGTTGTAGCGCTCCACGCTGGCCACGAACTCCTGCGCATCCTCGCCGGTAAATCCCAGCTGAGCGGCCAGGTCTTCCAGCGTGTCCGCTTCGGCCGAGAACATTTCGCCGTCGCTGCGGATGTAGCCCAGCATCGTTTCCACTGGGTAGTAATCTTCAGCCGTGGCGTCCAAAATCTGGAACACCTTGCTGCCCGGCTGGTTTACCATCACCTTGGCGATGTTGGTCATGCTCAGATCCTCGTTGCAGAAGCGCTGGCCGCGCTCGTTCAGCTCGAGGAAGAACTCGGCGCCGAACTGGAAGATGTGCGCCATGACGGCGTGGGGCGCCACGTCCACGTGACCGCCCGCGGCAATGCCCAAGCGCTGGCCGTCGCCCATGCTGGCGTGGTTGCCGTTCATGTCCATGGCCTCGTGCGAGAACAGGTACTTGTCCTTGTTGGCGTACACCCAGGGCGCGTACTGCTTCAGCATGTCGTCGTTGAAGCAGTAGTCGCCGGTTGCCAGCACCACGCCCTTGGCGGCCACGTAGCGCGTGTACGACCCGTCGGCCAGATTCTGGCACACGGCGCCGGTCACGCGGCCGTCGGCCACGTCCAGCTGCACCACGGGCAAATCGAAGAAGGTCTGCGCGTTGCCTGTGTCCAGGGCCTTCTGGATATTCGCCTCGAGGATGGGACGATGCGTCTCGTTGCCGCCGCCCACGCAGCAGCAGCCGGAGAAGTTGCGCTCGTGGTCGATGCCGAAGCGGTACGGCGCGGCCATGGCGTCGGCGTACAGGTAAATCTGCTCGGGGTCTTCGGGGCGTCCGTCTTCCGGGCCCACCATCAGCAGGCCGTCGTAGGCGCCCACGTACCACTCGAAGGCCTCGCCGCAGTTGGCCAGCCACTTGTTGATGACGCGATAGTCGCCGCGGTGCGCCATCTGGATCATGAGCTCGTTGGCGATCTCGGTGGGATCGATGTCCTCCACGCCCAGCTGGCGGGCGGTATCGCAGTTGAACGCAGCGAACATGCTGGAGCGGCAGTTGGGCACGCTGGTCTTTTCCACGCCGACCACCTTCGTGCCGGACTCGGCAGCCGCACGCAGCGCCGCCACGCCCGAAACGCCCAGGCCGCACACCACCACGTCGCAGTCCACCGTGTCGGCAATCAGGCTCTCGTCAATGGTATCAGGCCCTTCGACGGCGGCCTCCTTGCTTTCCTCTTCGGTTCTCTGCTTCGGGCTGCAGCCAGCCAGCGCTGCGCCTGCCGCCAGGACGCCCGCAGCGGCCCCAAGACCCAGAAAGCCCCTGCGCGTCATCTTGTTCGCAGTCATGGTTTCCTCCTCCATGTGCTGTGCCCCGCATTGCCGAGGGCGTTTGACTGAGAAGGATTCTAGGGGCGTTAAGACCGCCGAAAAAAGACGCGAAACGTACGCTATTGCAGAAAATTGCCGTACATACGAATCGGGTGCAGGCGTTTTATCTGGGGTTTTGCAATAAGGTTGTGAAAGCCCCGCCGAAGCCCAAACCTAGTCTGAGGCCTAGGCGTCCGCTGCGTCCTCGACCAGCGAGATAAGCTCCTGACGCGAGTGCACCCCGCATTTGGCGTAGACTTTCTGCAAATAGGACTTTACCGTGTTCTCGCTGAGCACCAGCTTCTCGGCAATGAACGGAACGCTTCGGCCGATTGCGGCAAGCTCGAACACGTCTTGCTCCCTGGGCGTGAGCCCTGCGATCTGTGCGACCGATCGAATCTTCTCCTCGAAGCGCAAAGGGCCGGCATCGTCGCTTGCTGCGGCGGGCTGCTTGGGGCTGACCAGCTGGTCGACGCCGCGGTCGCCCATAAGCCAGATGGTCGCCAACGCGAACACCAGGGCAAGGCCCGCGATGAAGGTGCGGTCGGCAACGTTCAGCCCCAAAAGCGCGAAGGCCACAAGGACGATGGCCCCGGACGAAAGCATGACGCCCATGACGCCGAACACTCGCAGGGGCGCAAACACCCGGGACTTGGCAACCAGCACCGCCACGTAATAGGCCAGGTTGTTCATGAGCGCATATGCGACGCTCGACAGCAGGTAGGCCTGGTATACAAGCCGATCGGACAGAAGCAGCAGGACCAGCGAGGCCACGATGAGGCTTGAAATGAGCTTCACAGCGGAAGACACGTTGGTGTCGCTGGTGAACAGCGACAGGTACGCCAGAAGCGCAAACGCAACGATGGAGGTGATTTCCGGGTACATGGGGCTTGCGACGTCCTGCATTGCCGTGATGTTTTGCGTGATGGCGGTCGAAAGGCCCGCCAAGAAGAGCCCGCAGAGCGTTCCCCAAAGAATCTTGGGGTCCACGCCAAGCTCGGCGCTTTGCGGCTCCGTTTCGGACGAGCCCAGCGTCTCGTCCAGATATTTGATGCAGAACAGCGCGGCGAGCAGCGTTATAACGCACGCGAACGGCCATGCGTCGATCGCGTTCAGAGCCAGGGAACCCACCGTGAAGATTGCGAGCCCCGCGACGATGGCCAGCGCAAGCTCGATCGAGGAAACCTCGAGCAGCAGCTCCAGCAGGAAAAAGAGCAGAAACGCGTTACCAATGGAATAGGCGCAGAAGCTTGCCAGGGAAAGCGCGGGCGCGGTCCAAAGCGCCAGAAGCCCCAGCGCCGCCACAAAGGCGAACAGATAGAAGGCGGCTTTGTGCGCACGAAGCGAAAGCGGCCGCCCGCCGAACAGCGCGAACGCAATGGAGACAACGGCCAGCATGGCGACGAACAATATCGAAGGATACAGGCCTGGAAGATACGGCACGCCGCCCATGAACGAGATCATGGCCAGGCTGGAAAGGTCGAGAAGGGACAATGCGCACGCGGCAACGCCGATTCGACCCAAGGATTCCTTCGATAGTGAGAGGGATTTCATAATGCTTCCGACCGCCGCTCCAACGTTGTGCAAAGTTTGCTCCGTTGCAAGTCTAGCTGGAATCGAACGCGTCCGCACAACAAAAAGGCGGGACAGAGGGAAACGTTCCCTTAGCCCCACGGGAACGATGATTGCCCTTTGGGGAATCGAGCAGAGCTTTGCTCAATCGGGATTCCCGCGCGCCCTTTGACAAGAATAGAGCTCCGGTGTGTCGGGCCTGGCGGCTTTGGGCCTCCCGTGTGTCGGGCTTGGCAAGAAAGCGGGCTTCGTGTGTT